>NZ_JADDIL010000039.1:0-83988 GCF_020826795.1 Microtetraspora sp. AC03309
TTCCTTCTGGCGCATCCGCTCTCACCAGATCGACGAGACAACGCATCGAAGTGTGAGGCCGGCGCGTCGCCTCACATTCCAGGCAGCTGTGCCGTCGGACTACTGAGACACCGGGTCCCCAGCCTCGGACACCGCTGAGATTGAGAAGGGAAAACCTCGCCATGCCCACGCGCACGACGAAGCAAGGCAACCTCATGTTCTTGCGTATCGCGATCACCCTGCAAACCGTGGCCGTATTCGTCCAGGCGATCACCGCGGGGCTCTTGTTGTCCTCACCCCACGGTGGGGCACTGCACAGTGCTGGGGCGTACACAGCGTTCGTCGTGACGCTGGCGCACGTGGTCGTCGCGATCTTGGTGTGGCGGCCGGGCGGCGGCTCGCCCCGACCCATCCTGTACGCGGTCGGGTTCTTGGGGCTCGTGCTGGCGCAGGTGGCACTGGGCATCGCACATGTGAAGACCCTGCACGTCCCCTTGGGCGTCCTGATGTTCGGCATGAGCGTCCTTCAGCTCGTCTGGATCTGGACCGGCCGCCGCACTCACCTGCCCGCTGCGGCATGACGGTCACGGGTCGCCTCACATTCCCGGCGGTTGTGTCGTCGGACCACTGAGACAGCATTCAGCACGCGGGAAATCTCAACGACCCCGGCCCCCCGTATACGAACAGCCGTCCAGAGCTCGGTCGGAACACGTGATCGTCCTCGCGGCCGGCCGCATCGTGAAGGCCAGCCGGGTCGCACGCCTCGAACCTCCCTGAAATCGAGAAGGGAAACCTCACCATGTCCACGCCCACGACGACGGAGCAGGACAACCTCCAGTCGCGTCTGCCCGACCCCATCCAGCTCTTCCCCGAGATGGCGTCGATCGCCGGAGCCATGTCCAAGGTCATCCGGAACGGTGCGATCCCGGAGACCACCATCGGCCTGGTGCAGCTGCGCGCCGGGCAGATCGTCGGCAGCACGTACCACACCGTCCGGCAGACCGGCCTCCTTCGCAAGGCCGGGGAGACGGAGGAGCGCATCACCGCGGTGGCGTCATGGCAGGACGCCCCCTACTTCACCGACGCCGAACGGGTCGCACTGGAGCTCGTGGAAGCCGTCCTCACCCCGAACCCCTTCGGAGAGCGCGTCCCCGACGAGTTGTTCGCGAAGGCATCCGCCCACTATGACGACAAGACACTCTGGACACTCACCCTGGCGATGAGCCAGATCTGCTTCTTCATCCCCGTCGCTCTCATCGGCAAGCCGATCCCCGGTAGGGCCATCGGAAAGAACTACAGCAAGTAACGCAGCGCGACTGGCTCAGGATGAGGAAGACGACCCGTACCGTGCTGCGGGGCGAGCTCTGCCTCGGAGGATCTCCGCCTGAATTCCGATCGTGGCTCCGCGGGCCTGCCTGAAACCATGGAAGTCCCGAGTCCTGGGGCGACCTGAGTGGCTGCAATCCGAGGAGTATCCACGCGGCGCCTGGTCGTTCTTCTTCCAGCTCAACCAATCGGACTGCGACTGCGCGAACTTCGGCGGCGGCGTGGGCTACGGGTTCCTCAGCGCGGACGAACTGGAGGGCCGTTTCCTCTGGCAGTGCTGAATCCCGAACTCCGACGCCGTCCCGCCCGACGACGCCGAACCCGCGCCGTGCCGGAGCCGTGGATCCGCCCGTCTCGGGACGGCGACCGCTCATGCTCGTCGAGGGGGCGACCTGCGCCTGCCGGCAATTGTGCCCAGGCACGTCCCTTCCTTTCTCCGCGAGGGTGGTCGGCCACTGCGGCTCCCTCGATAGAGTTGGGTCGCCTCCAGCGCCCCATCCGCCCCACCCCGGAAAGGCCAAGATCACCCGTGGCTGATTCGTTCGTTCACCTGCATGTTCACACCGAGTACTCGATGCTGGACGGCGCGGCGAAGATCGGCAAATTGGCGTCGCGAGCGGCTGAACTGGGGATGCCCGCGATCGCGATGAGCGATCACGGCAACATGTTCGGCGCCTACGAGTTCCAGGCGAAGATGAAGGCCGCCGGGGTGAAGCCGATCATCGGGATCGAGGGCTACATCAGTCCCGAGTCCCGCTTCCACAAGCAGCCGGTGTTCTGGGGGGAACCCCACCAGCGCAAGTCGGATGAGCGGACCGGGCTGGGCGGCGACGTGTCCGCCAGCGGCACCTACCTGCACAAGACGATGTGGGCGATCAACGCCCAAGGTCTGCGCAACCTGTTCAGGATCTCTTCGCTGGCCTCCCTCCAGGGCCACATGAAGAAGTACCCCCGCATGGACGACGAGCTGTTCGCCGAGTACCACGAAGGGATCGTCGCCACCACGGGCTGCCCATCCGGCGCGGTCCAGACCCGGCTCCGGCTCGGCCAGTACGACAAGGCGCTGGAGCACGCCGCCAAATATCAGGACATCTTCGGGCGGGACAACTACTTCCTCGAGATCATGGATCACGGCGGGATCCCGATCGAGACGGGCGTCCGCAAGGACCTGCTGCGGATCGGCGAGACGCTCGGCATCCCACCCCTGGTCACCAACGACTCCCACTACGTCACCGAGGACCAGTCCACCGCGCACGACGCATTGCTCTGCGTTGGCACCAACTCCCAGATCAGCGACCCCAGCCGGTTCCGGTTCTCCGGAAACGGCTACTACGTGCGCTCCGCCGAGGAGATGTGGGCGCTCGACCCGAACTCGGAGACATGGGCGCAGGGCTGCAAGAACACCCTGCTGATCGCCGAGCGTGTCGAGCCCTATGACGAGGTGTTCGCCCACCGTGACCTTGCCGCCAAGTTCCCGGTCCCCGATGGGGAGACCGAGATGAGCTGGCTCCGCAAGGAGGCCCACCGTGGCGCGGTCCGTAGGTATGGCGACCCCGTGCCGGCCCATGTCATGGAACGGATCGACTACGAGCTCGGCGTCATCGAGGGCATGGGGTTCCCCGGCTACTTCCTCGTCGTCGCCGACATCTGTCAGTACGCGCGCGACAGCGGCATCTGGATCGGCCCCGGCCGAGGATCGGCCACCGGATCGATGGTGGCCTACGTCACCGGCATCACCGAGCTCGACCCCATCGAGCATTCCCTGCTGTTCGAGCGGTTCCTGAACCCCGAACGTATCTCCATGCCCGACGTCGACCTCGACTTCGACGAGCGTAGGCGCGGTGACATGATCCGCTACGTCACCGAGAAATACGGCGAGGACAACGTCTCGCTGATCATCACCTACATGACGATCAAGTCGAAGGCGGCGGTCAAGGACGCGGCCCGCGTCCTCGGCTACCCCTTCATGGTCGGCGAGAAGATCACCAAAGCGTTTCCCCCCGCTGTCATGGGCAAGGAGATCCCGCTCACCGGAATCTTCGACGAAAAGCACCCCCGGTACCCCGAGGCGACCGAACTTCGCAAGCTGTACGAGGAAGACCAGGACGTCAAGCAGGTCATCGACACCGCACTCGGCCTGGAGGGACTGACCCGGGGCACCGGCGTGCACGCCGCGGGCGTCATCCTGTCCTCCCAGCCCTTGATCGATGTGATGCCGATCTTCATGCGGCCCGACGACGGCGCCCGCATCACCGGCTTCGACGGGCCCAGCAGCGAGAACATGGGCGCGCTGAAGATGGACTTCCTCGGCCTGCGCAACCTGACCGTCATCGGTGACGCCGTCCAGAACGTCAAGGACAACCGCGGCATAGACCTGGACATGCTCTCCCTGGCGCTGGACGACAAGAAGACATACGAGTTGCTGGCGCGCGGCGACACGCTTGGGGTGTTCCAGCTCGACAGCTCGATGATGCGCGACCTCACCAAGCTGATCGCCCCGGCCCGATTCGAAGACATCTCGTCGGTCCTGGCGCTGGGCCGTCCCGGTCCGATGGGCGCCAACGCCCACACCAACTACGCGCTGCGCAAGGCCGGCCAGCAGGAGATCACACCGATCCACCCCTCGCTCAAGGAGTCCCTTGAGCCGATCCTGGGCACCACCTACCACCTGGTCGTCTACCAGGAGCAGGTCATGGCCATCGCCCAGCAACTGGCCGGCTACACCCTCGGCGGCGCCGACATCCTGCGCCGGGCCATGGGCAAGAAGAAGAAGGAGGAGATGGACAAGCAATGGGCCACCTTCTCCTCCGGAATGGTCGACAAGGGATACACCGAGGAAGCCGCCAAAGCCGTCTGGGACGTCCTGGAACCGTTCAGCTCCTACGGGTTCAACAAGTCCCACACCGCCGGCTACGGTCTCGTCTCCTACTGGACCGCCTATCTCAAGGCCAACTACCCGGCCGAGTACATGGCGGCCCTGCTCACCTCGGTCGGCACCAACAAGGACCGGATGGCGCTGTACCTCGCGGAATGCCGCCGCATGAAACTGAAGGTCCTCCCGCCCGACGTCAACGAATCCGGGCTGCGTTTCAGCGCCGTCGGCGATGACGTCAGGTTCGGGCTCGGCGCGATTCAGAACGTCGGCGAGAACGCCATCAACGGCGTCATCACCACCCGCACGTCCAAAGGCGCCTACACCGATTTCAACGATTTCCTGACGAAGGTGCCGCAGGTCGTCTGCAACAAGCGCACCATCGAATCACTCATCAAAGCCGGCGCGTTCGACGGGCTCGGCCACCCGCGACGTGGCCTGGTCCACATCCACGAGCAAGCCATCGACGCCGTCATCGACGTCAAGCGGAAAGAGGCCTTGGGCCAAGACTCCCTGTTCGGCGCGTTCGACGACGATGACGACGGCGGAATGAACAGCGTCTTCCAGGTCGCGGTTCCCGAGGGCGAGTGGGACAAGAAGACCAAACTGTCATTCGAGCGGGAGATGCTCGGCCTCTACGTCTCCGATCATCCGCTCAACGGAGCGGAACGCGTGCTGGAACGCAATCGCGACCTGACCATCGCCCAGGTGCTCGACGGCCAGGCAGGGTTCGGCAACGTCCGCATCGCCGGAATCATCTCCGGCGTCGACAAGAAGGTCACCAAGAAGGGCGACGTGTGGGCCATCCTCAAGATCGAGGACCACGACGCGTCCATCGAGGTCCCGTGCTTCCCCCAGACCTATCAGTTGTACGGGACCAACCTCGCGCCCGACCTGGTCGTCTCCGTCACCGGGCGGATCCGCTCACGCGGCGACGGTGACGATGCCACCGTCTCGTTCAACGCCACCGACATCGCGTTCCTTGACATCTCCGGGATCCAGACAGATGGCCGCGAACCCGTAGTGATCTTTCTTCGCGAGGAACGTGTGAGCAAGGACCTGGTCAGCGAGCTCAAGCGCATCCTGACGGTGCATCCCGGTGACACACCGGTCCGTCTCCGTCTGGAACGCCTCAACCGCAGGATCAGCCTCGTCGAGCTGCCCGACTATACGGTGAACCTCAACAACGGAGCATTCGCGGGGGACATCAAGGTCCTTCTGGGCGCGAACGCGCTGGTCGGGCCATGACAGATCCCATGCTCCCCCTCGGTCCGTCGAGGTTGTCCTGACGAGCGAGCCTCCCGAATGTGGACGGTGCGGCAGGGAGGGCACCCTGTCCGCACCCGTCCCGCACGATCCGGTGAGTACACGCATCGAAACCACACACGGAGCGTTCTCCACCTGAAGTGGCGGGTCACGAGCCCGTTGCGAGCCAGCGGTCTTGATCACAAATAGAGAAGCTCCTGGTAGGTGGGTTGCCGATCAAGGGCAACGCCACCCCAGGAGCGTCGAGTGTTGCTCTGTCGTGCCGCCCTGCCGTTGGCACGTCGCACCCTGGACCACGTGGCCGGAGTGATCCGCCGCCGTCGCCGTGCTGTCGGTACGCGCCGGCGCACGCTCGCACCCGGGCGACGCGACCTGCTCGCCCCGGTGCACCTGCGTAAGAGCGTGACCGACGCCGAGATCGCCGCCGGTTTCGGCGTTGAGCGTAGCGGTAGCTCAGAATAATCAGTTGAACGAGTGAGTACTCGCTCATTAGCCTCGTCCGCATGACAAAAAGGCGAAGGGTGCCGGCTATGGCGCCGGAAGACCGCCGTGTCGCACTCATCGCCGCCACGCTTCCCCTGCTGCGCGAGTACGGCACCGCGGTAAGCACCCGCCAGATCGCCGAGGCCGCGGGCGTGGCCGAGGGCACGATCTTCGGCGTCTTCCCCGACAAGGCCTCGCTGCTGCGGGCGGCCCTGATGAGCGCGTTCGACCCACAGCCGGCGGTGGACGCTCTGGCGGCCATCGGCACACAGGTCGAACTGCGCGCGCGGCTGCGCGAGGCGGTCACGACGCTGCGGACAGGGATGAGCGTCAACGCCAACCTCATGGCCGCGCCCAGGGAGCTGATGGCCGACGACGCCGAGTTCCACGAGCGGATGATGGACGGTCGGCGTCGGATGCTGGCCGGGCTCGCCGCCCTGGTCGAGCCCGACCGCGACCGGCTGCGCCGCTCCCCTGAGGCCACGGCACAGTTGCTGCTCATGCTGATCGCGGTGAGCGTGCACCGCGGCTTCGGCCAGGGCGGCGAGTTCGGAGACATGGACGACGAAGAGATCGTCTCCGTTCTGCTCGACGGGCTGCTCGTGCGGCCTTCCCCACCCCTTCGACAGGAAGCACCTCTTGATGCTGCTCCGCCTCCTGCGGGTTCAGCTCAGGCCGTACGGGAAAGAGATCACGATCGTCGTGCTCTTCCAGTTCGTGCAGACGCTGGCCACGCTTTATCTCCCCACACTCAACGCTGACATCATCGACAACGGTGTCATCAAGGGCGACACCGGGTACATCGCGCGCGTCGGGCTGGTGATGCTCGTCGCGACGCTCGTCCAGATGGCCTGCTCGATCGTGGCCGTGTACTACGGCGCCCGGACCTCGATGGCCCTGGGCAGGGACCTGCGGGCCGCGATCTTCCACCGGGTGCAGGGCTTCTCCGCCTCGGAGGTCAACAAATTCGGCCCGCCGTCCCTGATCACCCGGACCACCAACGACGTGCAGCAGGTCCAGCTGGTCGTGCTGATGACGTTCACGATGATGGTGGCCGCGCCGATCATGTGCGTCGGCGGCATCGTGCTGGCGCTGCGCCAGGACGCGGCGCTGTCGTCGCTGCTGCTCGTCGTACTGCCGGTGATGATCGTCATCGTGGGCCTGATCGTGATGCGGATGCGCCCGCTCTTCCGCACGATGCAGGAACGCGTCGACCGGATCAACCAGGTGCTGCGCGAGCAGATCACCGGCATCCGGGTCATCAGGGCCTTCGTCCGCGACCGGCATGAGCGCGAGCGCTTCGGTGTGGCCAACGACCAGCTGACCGATGTGTCGCTGCGGGTCGGGCGGCTGATGGCGTTGATGTTCCCCTCGGTCATGCTGGTGGTGAACCTGTCCAGTGTCGCCGTGGTGTGGTTCGGCGGCCACCGCATCGCTGACGGAACCATGCAGGTGGGCGCGCTGACCGCGGTCATCTCCTACCTGATGCAGATCCTCATGTCGGTGATGATGGCGATGTTCATGTTCATGATGATCCCCCGGGCCGAGGTCTGCGCCGAGCGCATCGAGGAGGTGCTCGACACCGAGCCGACCGTCCACCCGCCGGCGAGCCCCATCACCCCGGAAAGACATCTCGGCGAGTTGGAGCTGCGGTCGGTGGACTTCCGCTACCCGGGTGCCGAGGAGCCGGTGCTGTGTGGCGTGAGCTTCACGGCGCGGCCGGGCCGTACCACCGCGATCATCGGCAGCACGGGCAGCGGCAAGACGACGTTGCTCAACCTCATCCCGCGCCTGTTCGACGCGACCGGCGGTGAGGTGCTGGTGGACAGCGTCGACGTGCGCGACCTCGACCCGGCCGTGCTCTCCCGAGCGGTCGGTCTGGTCCCGCAGTCGCCGTACCTCTTTTCCGGCACCGTCGCCTCCAACCTGAGGTACGGCAGGCCGGACGCGACCGACGAGGAGTTGTGGCAGGCCCTGGAGGTGGCCCAGGCCCGCGAGTTCGTCGAGGCGATGCCCGGCGGCCTGGACGAGCCGATCTCCCAGGGCGGCACGAACGTCTCCGGCGGCCAGCGCCAGCGCCTGGCCATCGCCAGGACACTGGTGCACCGGCCCGAGATCTACCTGTTCGACGACTCCTTCTCCGCTCTCGACTACGCCACCGACGCCCAGCTGCGCGCCGCGCTGGCCGAGGAGATCACTGACGCCACGATCGTCATCGTGGCCCAGCGGGTGAACACGATCCGCGACGCCGACCGCATCCTCGTATTCGACGACGGCCGCGTGGTCGGCAGCGGCAGGCACGCCGAGCTCATGGCCACCTGCCCGACGTATCGGGAGATCGTGCTGTCCCAGCTCACCGAACAGGAGGCCGCGGCATGACCGAGCTCGTCGAGGTCGTCGACAGGCACAGCACCTTGGTCATGAGACCGACGAAGGAGGTCTCATGACCGCCCAGGCTCCCCCGCGCCGCCCGCAGCCCGGTCCTGGCCCGGGCAGGATGATGTCCGGGCCCGCCGAGAAGGCCCTCGACTTCGGTGGGTCGCTCCGCCGCCTGCTGTGGCTGCTGCGCCCCGAGCGCGCGCTGCTGGTCGTCGTTCTGACCCTCGGTACGGCCAGCGTCGCGCTGACCGTCACGGGTCCCAAGATTCTCGGCCACGCCACGGATCTGATCTTCTCCGGCATCATCGGGGCCCAGCTGCCCGCGGGGATCACCAAGGAGCAGGCCGTGGCGGGTCTGCGCGCCAAGGGCCAGGGCACGTTCGCCGACATGGTGTCGTCGATGAGCGTGGTGCCCGGCCACGGCATCGACTTCACCGCGCTGGCCCAGGTGCTGGGCTGGGTGCTGGCGATCTATCTGGTGGCGGCGCTGCTCGGGATCGTGCAGTTCCGGCTGACCACGATCGTCGTGCAGCGGGCGGCGTCCCGGCTGCGCGAGCGGATCGAGGCCAAGCTGGCGCGGCTGCCGCTGAGCTACTTCGACGGCCAGCCGCGCGGCGAGATCCTCAGCCGCGCCACCAACGACACCGACAACATCGCGCAGACACTGCAGCAGACGATGAGCCAGCTCATCTCGTCGGTGCTGACGGTCGTGGCGGTGCTGGTGATGATGTTCTGGATCTCGCCGGTCCTGGCGCTCATCGCGCTGGTCACGGTGCCGCTGTCGGTCTACATCACCGCGGCCATCGGTAAGCGGTCGCAGCCGCAGTTCATCAAGCAGTGGTCGTCGACGGGCAAGCTCAACGGCCACATCGAGGAGATGTACGGCGGGCACACGCTGGTCAAGGTGTTCGGCGGGCAGAAGGAGGCCGCCGAGACCTTCAGCGAGCACAACCAGGCCCTGTTCACCTCCAGCTTCCGCGCCCAGTTCATCTCCGGGGTCATCCAGCCGGCGATGATGTTCATCGGCAACCTCAACTACGTGCTGGTCGCCGTGGTGGGTGGGTTCAAGGTGGCCTCGGGCTCGATCTCGCTGGGCGACGTGCAGGCGTTCATCCAGTACTCGCGGCAGTTCAGCCAGCCGCTGACCCAGGTGGCCGGGATGGCGAACCTGGTGCAGTCGGGCGTCGCGTCGGCCGAGCGGGTCTTCGAGCTGCTGGAGGCGGTGGAACAGTCCCCGGAGCCCAACGAGCCCGCGCGGCCGGCACGGGTCAGGGGGCGCGTGGCGTTCGAGAACGTGTCCTTCCGCTACGCGCCGGACAGGCCGCTGATCGAGAACCTGTCCCTGACCGTGGAGCCCGGCCAGACCGTGGCCATCGTCGGTCCCACGGGAGCGGGCAAGACGACGCTGGTCAACCTCATCATGCGCTTCTACGAGGTGACCGGCGGCCGTATCACGCTCGACGGTCTCGACATCGCCGAGATGTCCAGGGACGAGCTGCGCGCCAACATCGGCATGGTGCTGCAGGACACCTGGCTGTTCGGCGGCACGATCGCGGAGAACATCGGCTACGGGGCGGAAGGCGCCACGCGCGAGCGGATCGAAGCCGCTGCGGAGGCCGCCCACGTGGACCGCATCGCGCACACGCTGCCCGACGGATACGACACGATGATCGACGAGGAGGGCGCGACGGTCAGCGCGGGCGAGAAGCAGCTGATCACGATCGCCCGGGCGTTCCTGTCCGAGCCGGCGATCCTGATCCTGGACGAGGCGACCAGCTCGGTCGACACCCGGACCGAGGTGCTCATCCAGCGGGCGATGAGCTCGCTGCGAGAGGGACGCACCAGCTTCGTGATCGCCCACCGGCTGTCCACGATCCGCGACGCCAGTCTGATCCTGGTCATGGAGAACGGGCGGATCGTCGAGCAGGGCACGCACGAGTCACTCCTCGCCACGGGCGGCGCCTACGCCCGGCTGTACTCGGCCCAGTTCGCCCAGGCCGTCGCGGAGGTGGATTAGAGCTCGGCTCGCCGGGCGGCGCGCGGTTGCGTCCACGGGAGTGGACGCAACCGCCGCAGACGCTTCGGCCGTCCGGGACCGCGGGAGATGCTCGGGGCACCGCACCGCCGCTTGCGTTCCCCGGCCGACCACTCGTGGGTGGGGCTCGCGCGCCCATCCGCCCGCTCCGCCGCCCCCAGTATTCGGCACCCGCAGTACTCCAAATAGAGCGACATCAGCGATATTTCGACTTGTCGGCGATATTCGAGGGGTGGGTCCATGAAGCGACCTACGTCCGTCAACAAACGAAAAGAAATCGGCAAGATCCGCTAATCTCGGTTTCGGTTCCCACCGAAAGGGAGAGGCCATGCGACATTCGGAGTAATTCTCGAGCGGTTATCAAGGTTGGGTATTTTCCACCATCTGCCGATTCGAGAATTACCAGGCCGGAACGCGAGACCTTCCAAGGAGAACCAAGTTGCTCAAGTCCAGCAAGCTGGCCGGAGTACTCATGATCAGCACTGTGGTGGCGGGAGCCGCCGTGGCCATGAGTGGCGTCGTCACCCCCGCGTTCGCGGACGGTGTCCCCGTCCCTGTGGTCACCGGCCACCATGGTGGCGTCACCGGCCCTTCGGGCAACAGGAACAGCAATCACAACCGGAACCGAAACAGGAACCGGAACCGGAACCATGAGCACCAGCAGGGGCGTCAGCATGAGCGCCAGAGGCAGAACCAGGAGGTGCGGAACATCGTCGTGACGCCGCACCGGCCGCGGGTCCGGACGCGGCCGACCCCGCCGATACTGCCCCCGCCCTCCGTGCCGCCCACGCGGCCCACGCGGCCCACTCCCCCGGTGACGACAACGCCACCGGTGACGACAACGCCGCCGACAACCGTGACGCCTACGACACCGTCGACAACGTCGACACCGTCGCCCCCGGCGACCACGGTCACTCCTGACCCGACGCCGACCACCACGGTAGTCACCACCACCACCACCGGTACGGGCACCACCGGGACAGTCAACACCGATACCGTCACCACGGAGACCGTCAACACCGAAACCGTCAACACGGAGACCGTCACCACAGATACCGTCACCACAGATACCGCCACCACGGCCGTCGGGGGGACTACCGCGACCTGCGCCTGCGGGCTCGGCGCCGGACTTTCCATCGTGGCGAACGTGGGGCTTTCCGCCGGCGCTTCCCTCGACGCGAACGTGAACACCGCCTGGGTTCCCGTATTTCTCATCGATGAAAGCCCTGCGGCCATCGCCGCCGTGGCAGACGTCAGGGCCAACCTCGGAACGCTTGTCACGGCAGGTGTCGGCACCGGTCTTGGACTGGGTCTCGGAACGGACACCTGCGTCGCGCTCTCCTGACAGAGATGGTGGAGGTGAGTACCTCCCGCCGGGTCTGACCCTCGGTCCGTATGCAGCGGCCGTCCACTCAGTCGGTACGGCCGCTGCATAGGCTCTTTGAATATGTCCGGGCCGCGTACGATGCGGCTCCGCCGACTCGATGCGGGGCGGCTCAGCACACCGTGGGCGTCCACACCATCTGCAGCGGCGCCCAGTAATTCAGGATCGCGCCCTCAAGACGCGGTCGGCTTCGCGTCGTTCGTCAGCCACACGAAGTGGACCTTTTCGCCGAGTTGCGCGCCCTCGGTCGTGAGGGAGACCTGGCAGGCCCGGCGATCCCGGGGGTCGGTGACTCGGGTGAGGAATCCTCGCCGCTCCACCCGGTCCACGAGCCCGGACAGGCTCGACTTCTCCAGGTGGAGGAGCCGGCTGAGCTCGGTCATGCCGATCGGCCCCCGGTCAGCATGCAGAGCAACTGCGCCTGCTGAGGGGTGACGCCATACTCGCGGCTCACATCGGCGAACACGTACTGCACCACATGCGACATGCGCACAAGCGCGGTGGCGAACGTCAGGTCCGCGCCCATCTCTGTAGCCGTCGTGCCGGTCACCTTGCCACCGCAATCGGCGACGGTTCGTACTGCCAACTAATCGCTTGTCATGGGGCTGCGGCGCACGCGTCGGCTGTGTCCTCGATATTCACCCTCATCACCGCGATCATGGCGGCGCTGCCGGTCTGCCTGCCGCCCACCGGTCGAGCGCGTAGCGGCGACCGTCCCTGAGACGGTCGCCCGACGCGCAGCGGAACCGAACCGGCGGTTCGCCTGATCGTCTACGCCGCCGCGTCGAGCATCCTGCGATGCCGCCCGCCGGCGTTCGCCGACCATCGATATTTCCCGGCTGAGACCGGGCGACAGGACGGCTTTCGCGCAGCATGAGCACCGACGGCATCCGCTCCGCCCACAGTCTGCGCAGGCCGAACGTCAGCGCCCACACGGCGGCAGCTCACTCCGCTGTCACCGGCCCGGGTCGTGTACGGGCTCACGCCAACGTTATGCAGTCCGGGTTCGGGACGGGCATGGACGTCCCGGTATCCGTCAGCTGCCCGGATCGCTGATCGATGCTGAACAGGTTGACGGTGCTGCTCACCTGATTCGCCACGAGCATCCACCTGTTGTCGCGGTGGATCGAGAAGCTCCACGGTGACAGGCCGCCGCACGGTATGCGCTGGACGAGCGTGAGCCGGCCGGTTCCCAGGTCGGCCTCGAAGGTGACGAGGGTGTTCTCTCCCCGGTTCGTGGCGTAGAGGAAGCGGCCGTCGCGGCTCATCCCGAGTTCGGCCGCGCTGCTGGTGCCGGTGTGTTCGGGCGAGTCAGTGGACAGGGTCTGGTCGAGGGTGATCTGTCCGTTCCGGGGGTTCCAGTCGAGGACGTGGAGGTCTGCTGTCAACTCGTTCAGCAGGTAGAGGGTCCGGCCGTTGGGATGGAAGTGCAGGCGCCGCGGAGCGGAACCGGGGTTCGTGGCGTAGGAGGTCATCCCGTCGCCGGACAGCACGCGCGTCCGGCGGTCGAAGGGGTAGACGAAGACACGGTCCGCGCCGAAGTCCGCCACCAGGGCGAATCTGCCGGTCGGATCCACCACCACGTGGTGCGGATGCGGGCCCGCTTGGCGCGGATGGGGGCCGGAGCCGATGTCCACCACGATGGAGGCCGGAGCGTCGAGCCCGCCATCCTTGCGGATCGGCAGGGCCGCTGTAAGGCCTGCGGCGAAGTTCGCGGCCAGGACGGTGCCCGAGGATCTGTCGATGCCGATGTACGAAAGGCCACCGGGGGTCCCTGCGCTGTCCGTCATCACCTGGCCGATGAGACTCAGCGCGCCGGTAGCCCGGTCGATGCGGAAGGCGGACACGGTGCCGCCGGGGTCACCGCTGGCGACGTAGAGCACCGGCTTGGACGGGTGCTTGGTGTGCCAGCCCGCGTTCAGTTGCGCCACGACGCCGATGGGGGTCATCGTGCCGCTGTCGGGATCGAAGCGGGCGCAATTCAACTGGGTGCCACGCCAGGTGCCGACATAGAGGAGCTTCGAGGTCGATGCGTCCGCGGGCCGGACGGCGGCGAGCATCGGTACAGCGACGGCGGACGCCAGCAAGGTCCGGCGGGACGGCCGCCAGGCCGGTGAATTCTTGGGGTCCCACATGGGGTGATGGCCTCTCTGCGCGTGAAGGAACGCGAGCACGAGAACGCCGAACGCCAACCAGGTAGTGCCTCAGTATGAGCCAGCCGCGGCCGATCGTCCACAGCTGCCGGCGATCTCATAGCTTCCGCGCCTGAGGCGCAGGTCCGGCACTGGATTGTTGGACAAAATCTGAATTCTTTCTGGGATCTCTTGTGCACACAGGGTTCGATTGTTACTTTTCGCTCAATCGCTTGTCGGACAATCTGTGAGCAGAGCGGCAAGCGAGCGGACGGGCGCGCGAACGCCGTACACGCCAACCACGAGCCAACGCACCCCCCAGCACTACAGAACCTGCCTACCTCCACTTCCTGGCGGTTTAGGAGGCATATGTTGTCCACCAGTCACCCCGAGGCGCTCCGATTCGACCACGTCACGCTGGAGTTCCCCGGCGCCCACCGGCCGGCCATCCAGGACGTGTCGTTCCAGGTCGAACGCGGCAAGGTCGTAGCCGTGATCGGGCCGAGCGGATGCGGCAAGAGCACCATCCTCAACCTGGCGGCCGGGCTGCTCTCGCCCACGCGAGGAGAGGTGTACTTCGACGGCCTGCCCGTCACCGGGGTCAACTCCAAAGCGGCCTACGTGACGCAGCAGGCCAACCTGCTGCCCTGGCTGACCGTCCGGGCCAACATCGGCCTGGCGCTCAAATTCCGCAAGATCCCGAAGGACGAGCGGAACGAGAAGATCGACCACTGGATCAAAACGGTCGGCCTCACCGGGTTCGGGAACCACTTCCCGCGGGAGTTGTCCGGCGGCATGCAGAAGCGCTGCGCGATCGCGCGGGCGCTGATCTATGACCCCTCCATCGTGCTCATGGACGAGCCCTTCGGCCCGCTGGACGCCATCACCCGGCTCAAGCTGCAGCAGGAGTTGCTCAATCTCTGGGATGAGCAGCGCGGCACGCTCGTCTTCGTCACGCACGACCTGAACGAGGCGATCTACCTCGCTGACGAGGTCGTCGTGATGTCCGATGGTCCCGGCACGATCCGCCGGGTCCTGCCGGTCCCCTTCGAGCGACCGCGCCAGATCAGCTCCCTGGTGGAGTCCCGGGAGTTCGCCGAGCTCTACAACGACCTCTGGAGCCTGTTCCGGTCCGAGCTGCGGACCTCGGAGGCGACCTCGTGATCTCGATCGCAGAAGAGGTCGCCGTCCCGAGTCCGCCGACCCGAGTCTGGGATGTCATCTCGAACCCGGCGGAGGTCGTGTCCTGCATCAGCGGCGCGGAACTCGGGGCCGCCCACGACGACGGCTCCTTCGACGGGACGCTGGTGGTCAAGTTCGGCGCGGTACGCGTGAAATTCGCCGCCCGCGTCACGCTGGAGCTGGCCGCAGACGATTTCGAGGGCCGTCTGTCGGCGCGCGGCCGGGACGGCCAGCGGGCCACCCGCTTCACCGCCGAGGCCACCTTCCGGGTACGTCAGGGCGAGCGGCCTGACGAGGCACGGGTGGCGGTGAGCGGCGGGATCACCGTCAACGGCAAGCTCGCCTCGCTGGTCGAGTCGGGTGCGAGTGCGGTGGTCACCCGGATGACGAGGGAGTTCTCGGAGCAACTGGTCCAGCGCTGCGCCGGCCCGGCCACAGAAGACGCCACGGAAGACGCCACGGAAGACGCCACAGAAGACGCCACCGCCACCGCCTCCAGGACCACGTGGGCCAGAGGCCCGCTGGGCCGGTCGCGTGCCTGGTGGGCCCGCCTTCTGCGGCGGCGCCGAGGGGCGGTGTCGATCTCCATCCGGCAATCGAAGGAGGCGGGCAGTGGTGCCGGCCAGGCTGAATAGGGTCATCAGCGGATTGGCCGAAGGGCGGCACGTCTTCGCCTCCTTCGCCGCGGCCGATCCCGCGATCGCCGTCGAGTTCGCCACGACCGACTACGACGCCGTGGTCTTCGAGACCGAGCACAAACCGTGGGACGTCATCGCGTTACGGGACAGCCTGCAGTACCTGTTGAACCGCGACCGGATTCTCCGGGGCGACAGCCTCACCCCGCTGGTGCGGATTCCCGCCAACGGCGCGGAGAAGGCGCAGTGGCACGCCAAGCAGGCCCTTGACCTGGGCGCCTACGGCGTCGTGTGGCCGCACATCACCTCGGTCGACGAGGCCCACAACGCGGTCGCCGCCTGCCGCTACCCCCGGCTGCCCGGCACACCCCGCTACGAGCCCGCGGGCATGCGCGGCGACAGTCCCGCCGCGGCGGCACGCTACTGGGGCGTCACGACCAAGGAGTACTACGCCAAGAGTGACGTCTGGCCGCTCGACCCGGATGGCGAGATCCTCATCGCGATCATGATCGAGAGCCGGCGCGGCGTCGAGAATCTGCCCGACATCCTCGACCAGGTCCCGGGCATCGGCCTGGTCATCCCCGGCGAGGGCGACCTGAGCCAGGAGCTCGGGGTGCCACGCCAGTACGACCACCCGCGCGTCATGGAGTCCAAGCGCCGGATCCTCGAGGTCTGCGCCGAGCGGGGGATCGCCGTCGGCCATCCCCACGTCACGGCCGACAACGTCAAGCAGGTGCTCGAGGACGGCTACCGCTTCCTGATGACCGCCCCGGTGCGCTCATACCCGGGCCTGGAGCTGGGCCGAACGTTGACCAGGAGCAATTCATGATCATCGACTGTCACGGCCACTTCACCACCGCCCCGCCCGCCCTCGGCCAGTGGCGGGAGCGGCAGATCGGGGGTGACCGTGTCTCCCCCGACGACCTGCACATCACCGACGACGAGATCAGGGCCGCCATCGAAGGGGGTCAGCTCAAGCTGCAGCGGGAGCGCGGCACGGACGTGACGCTCTTCTCCCCGGGGGCGGGGAAGATGGCTCACCACTACGGCGACGAGCGGACCAGCCTGGACTGGTCGCGGGTGAGCAACGACCTGATAGCCCGGGTGTGCGCGCTCTTCCCCGGCAGGTTCGTCGGGGTCTGCCAGCTCCCGCAGTCGCCCGGCGACGCCCTCCCCACGTCGATCCGCAACAGCGTCGCCGAGCTGGAACGCTGCGTCGAGGAGCTGGGGTTCGTCGGCTGCCTGCTCAACCCGGATCCCTCCGACGGCTACTGGCAGGCACCCCCGCTGACCGACAGGGCGTACTACCCGCTCTACGAGAAGCTGGTCGAGCTCGACGTGCCGGCGATGATCCATGTCGCGATGTCGAGGAACCCGGCCCTACAGGGCACCTGCGCGCACTATCTCAACGGCGACACCGCGGTGTTCATGCAGCTATGCATGTCGGATTTGTTCGCCGATTTCCCGACCTTGAAGCTGATCCTGCCTCACGGCGGCGGGGCGGTCCCCTACCACTGGGGCCGGTACCGGGGCTTCATGCTGGACCAGGGCCGGCCGCCCCTGGAGGAGGCCGTGCTGAACAACGTCTTCTTCGACACCTGTGTGTACCACAAGCGAGGCCTGGAACTGCTGCTGGACGTCATCCCCGCGGCCAACGTCCTGTTCGCCTCCGAGATGATCGGCGCCGTCCGCTCCGTGGACCCCGAGACCGGACGGCGGTTCGACGACACCAAGTACGTGCTGGATGGCATCGGCACGGTGGACGAGGCAGTGTACGGCGCCAACGCGCTGCGGGTGTTCGGACGACTTGAAGGGGCTCTGAAGTGAAGGTTTACGAGGTACTCGCCCAGGCGTTCGTCGCGGAGGGGACGAGCGACGTCTTCGGCATGATGGGCGATGCCAACATGCACTGGATGAACGCGCTCGCCCAGCGCGGCGTGCGGCTGTACGAGGTGCGGCACGAGGGTTCCGGGCTCGGCATGGCCGACGGTTGGGCGCGGGCGGCCGGGCGGCCGGGCGTGGTGACGACGACCAGTGGGCCGGGTGTCGCGCAGCTGGCCACCTCGATGATCGTGGCGAGCCGGGCGCGTACCCCACTGGTCGCCTTCTGCGGCGAGACGCCCCTGGGCGACCAGGGCGCCGTGCAGTACCTGGACCAGCGGCGCTTCGCCGCCGCGATCGAGTGCGGCTTCGTGCACGTCTCCCGGGCCGACCTCGCCGAGGAGGCCGTACAGCGGGCCTTCTACCTGGCCAGGACCGAGTCCCGCCCGATCATGCTCAGCGCCCCGATCGACGTGCAGAAGCAGGAGTGCGAGGACGGCGAGGACTACGTCCCCTCCATCGACCTCATCCCGCGGGTGCGCTCGCTGCCCGACCCGGCCGGCATCGAGACGGCCTGCGACATCATCCGGGCGAGCAAGCGCGTGGTGATCATCGCCGGTCGCGGCGCGCGCCGCTCAGGCGCCGGCGAGCCACTGCTGCGCCTGCGGGAACAGACCGGCGCCCTGCTCGCCACCACCCTGCAGGCCAAGAACTGGCTGTGCGACAGGACCGGCTACCACGTGGGCATCGCCGGCCTGTACGGCAACAAGACGGCGATGGAACTGCTGCAGGAGGCCGACTGCGTGATCGCGGTGGGCGCCAGCCTCAACCACTACACGATCGAGCACGGCTACCTGTTCCCGGACGCCCGCTACATCCAGATCGACACGGCTCCGCACGTCGTCATGGGCAACGGCGCGGTGGCCGACTGCTACCTCCAGGCCGACGCGGTCACCGCCGTCACCGAGCTCAGCCGGACCCTTACGAGCAGGTCGATCAGGCTGGAGGGCTACCACACCGCTGCCATCCAGCAGCGGCTGACCGCCCCGCTGGTGGCCCCCGCGGAGTTCCGCAGCGAGCCGGACCGGCTCGACCCGCGCGAGGTCATCCACGTCCTGGACAAGGAGCTGCCCGGCGAGATCGGCCTCGTGCTGGGCAGCGGCCACCAGACGGACTTCGGCACCATGCTCTTCCAGCGCTCCCGCGAGGTCCTGTCGAACTACGGCATGTTCGGCGCCATCGGCCAGGCCCCGCTGCTGACCATCGGCTCGATCGTGGCCGATGGCAACAAGCCCGCCTTCGTGGTCGAGGGCGACGCCAGCTTCCTGATGCACCTGCCGGAGTTCGAGACCGCCTGCCGCTACGACATCCCGATCCTGGTCGTCGTCATGAACGACCAGGCGCTGGGCGCCGAGTACCACAAGGCGCGGGCCGGCGGCCTGGACCCCGAACTCGCGGTGATCCCGACGCCGGAGCTGGGCCCGGTCGCGACGGCGCTCGGCGGCGGCGGGGCCACGGTCAGGACCGCCGACCAGCTGCGCGCCGCGCTCGCCGAGTACGTGCGAGCCCCACGCCCCACCGTGATCGACGTCCGGATCACCCGGGACGTGGTCAGCGTGCCGTACCGGCGACTCCACTATGGCGAGGACGTGTGAAGCCGCTCACGGTCGTCCTGGGCGACTACCCGCACACCCGTTCACTGAAGGACCTGAAGGACCTGAAGGACCAGGCCGGATGCCGCTTCCCGCGGGTCTCTCCGCTGTACCCGGCCTTCGCCCGCATGGTACGGGACCTGTGGTTCGACGTCTGCGAGCTGGCGCTGGCGACATACCTGCAGGCCAAAGAGGCAGGCGTCCCGATCACCCTGGTGCCGGTGGTGCTGATCGGCGGCACCCACCACCGCTCGCTCACCCGCCTGCCCGACGGCCCCGCGCTCACCGCCGGCGAGCTCGTCGGCAAGCGGATAGGGGTGCGCTCCTACAGCCAGACCACTGGTCTGTGGGTGCGCGGCATCCTCAGCGAGGAGTACGGCATCGCGGCCTCCGACATCACCTGGGTCACTACCGAGGAACCCCACGTGGCGCAGTACCGGGAACCGCCGTACGTGACGCGGTCACCGGCCGGACGGGTCGCGGACCTGCTGCGCGATGGCGACGTCGCAGCCGCCGTGCTCGGCCCGCGCGCGATAGGAGGTCAGGGCGAGGGCCTGGTCCCGGTCATCCCGGACGCCGAGGCAGCCGGGCGCGCCTGGGTGGACCGGCACGGCTTCGTCCCGGCCAATCACCTGCTCGTGGTCCGCAACGACGTGTTGCGGGACGCCCCCGACGCGGTGCGCGCGCTCTTCCACGCACTGGCGGGTGCCATCGAGCGCGACGGCCCGTCCGCCGGCCCCGCGGTCACGGCCGGATGGAGCGAGCAGCTGGGCGCCTGCCTGGAGCTCGCCGCCCGCTACGCCCTGGAACAGGAACTCGTGCACTCACCCATCGACATCGGCGCGATCGAGAAGGAAGCGACCCTCCTATGGACATGACGGAATTGAGACGGCGGGGTGAAGCCCCCACGCGGCGGCCGGCCGAGTTCACGCCGGAACTGCTCTCGAAGATCGAATGGCGGCGGCGCGCGGCCGCGGAGCCCTTCCGCGGCGTGGCCACGTCCGCCGGTGTACGGCAGGGCCTGTTCCCGCTGCGCGGCACCGGCCTCGACGTCGACGGTGTACGGCAGGCGGCGCTGGACTACCTCGCCGCGCTGAACCCCGTGCAGCTGGCCCAGGCCAGGTTCGAGATGGACGACGTGACCTGGCGGCACTGGGCGAACGGCGCGCGCTACTTCCTGCGGCACGGGCTGTGCCTGGAGGACCTTGACGAGAACCAGCGAGACAAGGCGCTGGCCGTGGTCCGCGCCAGCCTCAGCACGCACGGATACACGCAGGTCGTCGACCTGATGCACCTCAACCTGACCATCGGCGAACTGCGCGGCGAGGAGCACCTGCTCAACGAGTGGCTCTACTGGTTCAGCGTCTATGGATCGCCCGAGGAGGGCGGCCCCTGGGGCTGGCAGCTCGACGGCCACCACGTCTGCGTCAACGCCGTCGTCGTCGGCGACCAGATGACGCTCACCCCGACCTTCCTCGGCGCCGAGCCGGTGGTCGCCGAATCGGGCAGGTACGCCGGGACCACCGCCTTCCGCCGCGAGGAGGCCGTCGGCCAGCGGCTTTTCACCTGCCTGACCAGCGAGCAGCGCAGCGGCGCACTGATCGCGGCTGAGCTGCCGCCCGAGCTGTTCACCGGCGCCTTCCGCGACAACTTCGAGCTCGACTACGCGGGCCTGCCTCTGGGCGAGCTCACCGACTCGCAACGGGTGATCGCCGCCGACCTGCTCGGCCTGTACGTGAACCGGGCCCGCGAGGACCACGCCCGGCTTCGCATGGACGAGGTCCTCGCCCACGAGGCTGAGACGTATTTCGCCTGGGCCGGTGAGCCGGACGGGGTCTTCTACTACCGCCTGCACAGCCCGGTCATCCTCATCGAGTTCGAGCACATGGCCGGCGTGATGTACGCCAACGACCATCCGACGCGCCGGCACATCCACACCGTGGTCCGCACACCCAACGGCAACGACTACGGCATCGACCTGCTGCGCCGGCACCACGAGCAGTTCCATCGGGAGGAATCCAAGTGAAGTTGGTCCTGGGCCGTGACGACCTCGCGGCCGCCGCGGGGTCGGCCATCCGCGAGATCGGCACGAAGGCGGAGCGGCTTGATGTGCGCCCAGTGCACAAGGCCGCGCGCGGGATGGTCGGCGAGTCGTCGGTCGACATCTGCGAACTGCCGATCGTGACGCTGCTGCAGGCCGTCGCGCACGACAAGCCCGTGATCCTGCTCCCGGTCACCACGCTCGGCCGCCACCAGCACCAGACCCTGGTGACCTGCGGCGAGCTGACCGTCGCGGACGTCGAGGGCCGCCGCGTGGGCATCCGCTCGTGGAGCCAGACCACCGGCGTCTGGATGCGCGGCTTCCTCACCGAGCAGTACGGGGTCGACCTGCGCAAGGTGGACTGGGTGGTCTACGAGGGCGGCCACGTGGACGCGCAGCACGACCCGTCCTGGGTGCGCCGCGCGCCGGCGGGTGCCCGGCTGCAGGCCGACTTCCTGGAAGGCCGCCTCGACTTCGGGATCATGGGCAACGAGCTGCCCGTCGACGACCGCATCCGCACCGCCGTCCCCGATGCCACGCAGGTTGCCGAAGCGTGGACGCAGGACAAGGGATTCGCCCCGATCAACCATGTCGTCGCCGTGAGCGAGAAGGCCGCGCGCAAGCACTCGGCCGCCGTGTGCGCAGCGTTCGACGCCATGCGGGAGGTGCTCGCCGCCGCTCCGCCGTACCTGAACCCCGTGGGTTTCGAGGCGCTGCGCGGCCCGACGACGCAGGTGGCGGCCTACGCGCTGGAGCAGGAGGCGCTGCCGCGGCCGGTGGTCTTCGACGAGCTGGTCGCGCGCTCATGCGAGGCGCTGGGGATCTCGCCATCGCGCTTCCAGACGGAAGGCGGGCAATGAACACGCTCTCTGTGGCCTTCGGGGACTACCCGCACGCGCTGGTCGAGGTGAACGGGTACCAGGTAGAGCCGGTCGAGGTGAGGCCGATCATCTCCGCGTACCGACGGATGATCCGCGACCTCGAGTTCGACGTGTGCGAGCTGGCGCCGGTGTCGTACCTGATGGCCCGCCAGGCGGGGGTGCCGCTCACCGCGATCCCGGTCTTCCTCAACCGGCGCTTCCACCACGAGGACGTCCAGTGCGCCTCCCGTTCGGGCATCCGGGTGCCGCGGGACCTGGAAGGGCGCCGGGTCGGGGTCCGCGCGTACTCGGTGAGCACCGGAGTGTGGGTGCGCGGCCTGCTGGCCGAGGAGTACGGCGTGGCCAACGAGAAGATCACATGGGTGGTGGACGACGACGACCACGTCGAGGGACGCGTCCCCACCAACGTCGAGCGGGTCAGCGACGGCCGCTCCCTGGGCGAGCTGCTGAGCGCCGAAGAGCTGGACGCCGCGCTCACCGGCAACGCCGGGACCGGCCGCGCCGGTGCGCCACGGGCCGACTGGACCTCGCACGGCGGCGAGGTCGAAGGCTCCTACCCGCTCTTCCCCGACGCCGACGTGCTCAGCGCGGACTGGTACCTGCGTACCGGGATCTACCCGATGCACTCGCTGGTCGTGATCCGCTCCGAGCTGGTCGAGCGTGACCCCGGCCTGCCGGCGGCGCTGTACGCGGCGCTGGCCGAGAGCAAACGCCGCCACTTCACCGCCGACCCCCGCCTGGCCCGGCAGTCGCTGCTGATCGGCGGCGATCCCATCCCGTACGGCATCGCGGCCAACGAGCCGAGCCTGCACGCGCTCGTGCGGTTCTCCCGGGACCAGGGCCTGCTCGACCCGGACTTCTCCACGGACGTCCGCGAGCTGTTCGCGGAAGGAGACTACACATGATGTTGATCGACACGCACTGCCACGTCATCTCGCAGGACCTGGCCAGGTACCCGCGGGCGCCGATCGGCGGCAAGCAGTCCGAGTGGGCCGACTCCCGGCCGGTGACCGCCGAGGAGATGGCGGCCCGGATGGACGAGACCGGCATCCGGCAGGCCGTCCTGGTGCAGGCCACCACGGCCTACGGCTACGACAACTCCTACGTCCTGGACAGCACCCGGCAGCGGCCCGACCGCTTCGTCGCGGTGGGCACCTTCGACCCCCTGCGACCGGACGCCGCCTCCGCCCTGGAGTCCGCGATCCGCGACGACGGCCTGGCCGGGGTGCGGCTGTTCACGAGTGGGAGCACCGTACCCGTCCAGGGCGAATGGTTCGCCGCACCCGAGACCTTCGCTTTCTGGGAGAAGGCGGGGGAGCTCGACGTCCCCGTCTGCCTCCAGATGCGCCTCGGGCCGGCCACCAAGCAGCTGGAGGAGGTGCTGGAGAGGTTCCCCGGCGTGCGGGTGCTCCTCGACCACATCGGCTACCCCGACATCGCTCCCTCCCCGGCGGCCGCCGGACACGACGTGGCCGAGCTCGCCAGGCACCC
The DNA here is from genome assembly GCF_020826795.1 of Microtetraspora sp. AC03309. NCBI lineage: Bacteria > Bacillati > Actinomycetota > Actinomycetes > Streptosporangiales > Streptosporangiaceae > Microtetraspora > Microtetraspora sp. AC03309. The sequence goes on from NZ_JADDIL010000039.1 coordinate 23,560, forward strand.
GGGCCTGTACCTCAAGCTCACCCACCGCAACCTGGAGCGGCTGCGGGACGTCGGCAAGGAAGCCGCCGGCTTCATCGAACCTGTGCTCGAGGCCTTCGGCGCCGGGCGGATCACCTGGGGCTCGAACCTCCCGGCCGCCGAGCAGTCGCTGCCCGAACTGCTGCGCCTTGCCGAGGAGGTCCTCGCCGAGGTTCGGGAGGCCGACCGCGAGGAGATCTTCGCCGGTACGGCGCGGCGGCTGTATCCAGGGCTGACGGCAGGCTGACCCGGGGACTGTCGCTCTCTCCAAGACATAGGTGATCAAGATGAACGTCAACAACCAGGACCAGGCCCTGGAGCCGGGCAAGGCCACCCGTTCCGCGTACGAGGGGCTGCGCTCCCTGCTGCTGTCGGGCAGCATCGAGCCGGGCACGCGGCTCACCGAGGCGGAGCTGACCTCGCTCTTCAACGTCTCGCGCAGCACCATGCGCGCCGTGCTGGTCCGGTTGACCCAGGAGGGCTACGTCACCAGCGAGGTCAACCGCGGGGTACGGACTCGAAACTTCTCTCCCGAGGAGGCAGCCGACATCCTCGAGGCGCGCGAGGTGCTGGAGTCCGCCCTGGCGGGCAAGGCCGCCGAGCGGGCCACCGAGGAGGAGATCCGCGAGCTGCGCGCCACTCTCGAGGAGATGGCGGACTGCCAGCAGCGCGGCGACCAGGCCGGTTACTCGCGCGGCAACCGCAGATTCCACCAGCAGGTGAAGGCGGCCGCCCACCAGGAGACCCTGGCACGGGCCTACGACACCCTGCTGTACCCGCTGGTCATGCGCCAGTACCGCAACCTGTCCGTCCAGCACCCGAGGACCGGGTCGCTGGAGGAGCACCAGGCGATCCTGCTGGCCATCGTCACCCGCAATCCGGACGCCGCCGCGGCCGCGATGCGCCACCACGTCGCCTCCGCCCGCCGAGCACTGCTGCTGCAGACGGCAACCGAATGACAGGAGATCACATGGGACACCACCTGCGGGCCTCAACGCTCGCGACCACCCTGGCCCTCGGCCTCACCCTGACGGCCTGCGGCGAGTCGGGATCCGGTCAGGGCGACGGCCTGACCACGGTCACGGTCGGCGCGGGAGACAACATCATGGACCTGCCGATGCAGGTGGCCGAGGCCAACGGTTACTTCCGCAAGCACGGACTCCAGGTGAAGTTCGTCTCGACGAACGCCTCGACCGGCCCGGCAGCTCTCGAATCCGGTTCGGTGCAGTTCCTCAATTCCAGCCCGACCGGCTTCCTGTCCGCTCTGGCCAAGGGCGTCCCCCAGGTCGCCGTCGCCGCGGACGGCCTGGGCAACCCGATCGCCATCGTCGTCAGCAAGAAGTTCGCCGAAGCCAACATGATCACCGCCGACACCCCGCCGGAGCAGGTGGCCAAGGTGCTGGGCAACTCCATCGGCGGCGCCAGTTCGGCCAACACCAAGGCTCAGGCAAGTCAGTTCCTCAAGGCCCGCGGCGTCGACCCCGCCCAGGTGAAGTGGGTGCAGCTGCCGAGCCCGGCAGCGAACAAAGCCGCTCTCAACAGCGGCCAGATCGACTGGTTCATGACCGGCCAGCCGACCCCGCTGTCCATCCAGCTCGCCGGGGAGGGCGTCGTGGTGGCGGACCCGTTGCGGGTCCCCGAGTGGTCTCCCGAACGCGCCGGCTACGGCGAGTTCGTGGTGGCGCGCAAGGACTACCTCGAGAAGAACCCCGAAACCGCCAAGAAGTTCGTCGCCGCGGTCCAGGACGCCACGGCCTACATGAACGCGCATGTGGACGACAAGGAGCTGCTGGACATCGCCGCAAAGGCGATGAAGGGCACCCCGGCGCCGGCGCTGCAGGCCAGCCTGAAGCAGGTCGGCTGGCCGACGAGCGTCGCGATGAACGACGCGGAGTGGAAGAAGACCCTGGACTTCGTCAACGGCCTCGGCGTGCTCCCCAAGGTGATGACCGTCACCCCGAACGACTGGACCAACAAGCACACGCCGTCCGGCGGCGCGTGACAAGGAGCGGAACATGGTGGCTGCCACCGACAGAACCGTGGAGAAGGCCGAGGGTGCCACCGCGACCAGGCGGAAGACGGATTGGCGCGAGGGCCGGGTCACGCTGGTGGTGCTTCGCATCGGGGTGATCGCGCTCGCGCTCCTCCTCTGGCAGGTGCTGAGCGGGCCGGTCCTGCCCGAGTACGCGGTCAGCATGCCCACCGAGGTGGCGCAGGCACTGGGCAAGATGCTCGGCTCCCCGGAGGGGTGGATCGACATCCGGACGACGGTCATCGAGGTGGCGGCGGGCTTCGGCCTGGGCGTCACGCTCGGCGCCGTGATGGGCCTGCTGCTGGGCTCCTTCCCGCTGGCCGGCCGGGTGCTGGAGCCCCTCATCGCCGCCTTCAACGGCATCCCCAAGATCGCCCTCGCCCCGCTCTTCCTGCTTTTCTTCGGCATCGGCGCCTGGTCGAAGATCACGATCGCGATGATCGGGCCGGCGTTCGTGATGTTCTACAACGTCTACCTCGGCCTGCGCCTGCGGGATCGGGAGCTCGTCGAGATCGTGCAGGTGATGGGCGGCCGCCGGCTCCACCTGCTGGTCTACGTGACGATCCCGACGTTGGCCGCGCCGTTCTTCGCCGCGCTCAAGACCGGCGGCCCGCTGGCCATCCTGGGCGTCATCGGCGCCGAGTTCATCGCCTCCACCGAGGGGATCGGCCATGGGCTGTTCACCTCGGCGATGAACCTGGACGCGGCCACCGAGTTCGCCGGCCTCATCGTCCTGGTCGCGATGACGCTCATCCTGAACGGGCTGCTTACCTCGCTCGACAAGCTCGCGCTCAAGCGCCTCGGACTCATCACCCGCCGCCGCCCGGTGGCGGAGCAAACGTGACGCCCCGCCGGGCCTGAGCTCCTCGGCTTTCCAGGAAAGTCCACGAAGCGCGGCACCCGGATTCGGCGGGCGCATACATCCCCGGCGGGATTCAGCCGTCCACATGGAAAGGAACAGGTACAGCGATGGACAACGGTATGAGACGTCGAACGTTTCTGATGGCCGGAGCGGCCACCATCGGCGCCACCCTGCTGCCCACGCCCTTCGCCGTGGCATCTGCCGGCGAGCACAAGAAGGGCGTGATGCTGATGAACCGGATCGGCCCGTCAGCATCGACCCTCTACATCTCCAACCTCGACGGCTCGAACGAGCGCTCCCTGCTGGGAAACACCTCGTACGACTACCACGCCGGCTTCGCCGCCGACGGCCAGTCGTTTGTCTTCACCTCGGAACGGACAGGCGACGGCAACTCCTGCCTCTACCAGGCTCGTATCGACGGAACGGGCATCCAGTCACTGGCGGTCGGCTCGGCGGTGTACGACTGCGGCGTCCTTTCCCCGGACGGAACCAGGCTGGCCTTCGTCTCCACCCGCGGAGACCACAAGGCGCACATCTGGGTGCTCGACCTGCGTACCAAGAAGCTCAAGAACCTGACCGACAGTCCGGAGGTCGCCGGCGATCCCGCCTCGCCCGACGGGCACTTCCGCCCCTCCTGGTCGCCCGACAGCCAGTGGATCGCCTTCTCCAGCGACCGCAACACAGCCTGGTCAGGACACAACGACGGCCGCGGCTGGGAGCACACCCAGGAGCTCAGCATCTACGTCATCCGACCGGACGGCACCGGCTTCCGGCAGATCGCGACCAAACAGGGATACTGCCTCGGCTCGCCGAAATGGTCACCGGACGGCCGCCGGGTCGTCTTCTACGAGATCACCAGGGAGAACACCTGGTACGCCCACCGTCCCGAGGGCATCGGGACAGCCGAATCCCAGATCGTCTCGGTCGATGTCGCGACGGGGGAGCGTATCGAGCACACCTCCGGCCCCGGCCTGAAGGTCGCGCCCCAGTTCGTGAGCGCCACCGAGATCGGCTACCTCGTCAAGGGAGGCCCGAACGAGGGCCTGGCCTACACCTCCGGCACGATCGCGCCCGTCAAGCGGGCGCTGCGCTCGCCGGTATGGTCGCCGGACGGGACATCGGTGATCTACGAGAAGACCAGCTGGACGATCCGCCCGCTCGACACGCCGCTCTACAGCTGGGATCCGGACTGGGACTACCGCTTCTGCGACGTCTTCCCCGTCCTGTCCCGGCAGGGTCGCCTCGCGTACACGGACAAGCAGCTCGGCCACTCCTCGATCATCACCATGAAGCCGGACGGCTCTGATCAGCGCCTCGTCTTCGACAGCAACGGCAAGGGCCTCGACCCGTCCATGGTCGCCAGGGGCCTGGCCGGCGCGTTCCGTCCCGCCTGGTCGCCGGACGGCGAATGGATCGCCTTCGGTCTGGGCGGCTGGTTCTTCACGCGCGCGACGAGCACGGCCGCGGTGGCCCGGGTACGCAGTGACGGCTCGGCATGGGAGGTGCTCACCGACGGCACGACCAACGCCGGCTTCCCCAGCTATTCGCCCGACGGCAACGAGATCGTCTATCGCATCTGGGGGACGGAGAACAAGGGTCTGCGCATCCTCAACCTGACCACCGGCGAGGCTCGCGTGCTCACCGACGAGTACGACAACCTGCCCGACTGGTCCCCGCTTCACAACCTCATCGTCTTCACTCGCAAGACGAGCGCGACCGACTTCGACGTGTGCACCATCCGCCCCGACGGAAGCAACCTGCGGATCCTGACCTCCGGCAGTGGCGCGAACGAAGGCCACGCTGTCTGGAACCACGACGGGCGCATCCTGTACAACAGCGGCGTGTACGGCTTCCGGGACGAAGCGGCGCTGTACGACAACACGTTCCAGCCGTACGGCCAGATCTTCATCATGAATGCGGACGGCTCCGGCAAGAGGCTGCTGACCGACAGCGTTTGGGAGGATTCCATGCCGATCTACCTGCCGAAGAGCGTCCTGTCCCAGTGAGTCGCTCCTCTCCGCCGAGCGAGCAGAACGGGCCGGCTACACCAGGCCGAGTTTGGCGCTGTCGGCCACCGAGACTCGGTGGCCGACGAGCGGACCGTGGACTGGTTGAGCTCGGCCCCAGCGAGGCTTCTCCGCGAGTGCCGGCAGTCCCCCCTCACTCTCCGCGGCCCATCATGTTGTTCTTCGGGGGAAGTACGGGTACCTGCGCCGATCTGGAGTCCGAGGAGGTCTGCGTCTCCCTGGAGGTCGCCCTGATGGCCCTGGACGCCATCCGCGGCTGACGCTCCGGGGTCTCGTCCGGGTCAGCCGGTGACCTCGGCGGTGGTGACGGTGGCTGACGTGCGCGTGGGCGTGAAGAAGCGCGAGGCGAGCAGGACGGTGCCGACGCACGCGAGCTGGAGAAGCGGGGCCACGACCGGCGCGCGCAGGGCGAGCAGCCCACCGAGTGTCGCGCCGCCGATCAGTCCGAGCAGCAGCAGCGCGCTGAGCTGAACGTCGCGCAGCGGCTTGCCCGCCGTCAACCGCATCACCAGCGTGGTCAGCGTGCCGGTGAGGTACGTCGTGGAGAGGCCGGGCACCCCGAACCGCTGCACGCTGCTGCTCTGGATGCCGAGCGCGCACGCGTTGAGCGCCAGCAGGCCGAGTGCCCCCGCCTCCGACACGTCGCCGCCCGCGAACATCCAGAACGCGGCGTACAGCACGAGCACGGCGAACTCGACGGTGAGCGCCCGGCTGATCTGGGCGGGCCAGACCGGGTCGTCGGGACGGGCGCTGCCGGCCAGCCGATGGCCCACCGCGCAGCCGATCACGAAGCAGATGATCGCCGCGCCGGCGTGCAGGGCGAGCGACCCGTCCCCTTGAGCACCCGAAACGCCGAGGAGCACCATGTTCCCGGTCATCACGCTGGTGAAGGCACCGCCCAGGAGGAGCAGGCCGATGGCGTCGGTCGCGCCACTGTTCAGGGAGAGCAGCACGACCAGCAGGTCACGCTTGCGGGAAGCACCAGACAAGAGAACTCCTAGGGGATTCAAGGCATGAGGTTACACACGCCCGAACCAACCCAGGAAGTGCTTGTATGTCCTGTATCCCGCGCCTCGCATTGACGTTCATTCAGCGCGTGCGCGACGCGCTACCGTCGGCCGAGTGCCGCGGCATCGAGGGCGTCGATGCCGCCGGACATGGTGGTGCGGATGTGTTCGTGCGAGGTGATCCGGTGGTGGGTTGAGACTAGGGACATGGAGTTCTTCTGCTATCACCGAGACCGGCCAGACTCCGTAGCGCTGCGCGATGATCTTCTGGAAGAGCATTGGTCCTATATGGACCGGTACGCCACGGAGATGATCGCGCGGGGCCCGACCCTCGCCGACGACGGCGACACACCCACCGGCAGCGTGCACATCGTCGGCCTGCCCGATCCCGTCGCCGCCCGCGCGTTCGCCTTCGACGAGCCGAACTACCAGGCCGGCGTGTACCGGGACGTGCTGCTGCGACAGTGGCGCAACACGCTGGGGCGCACCATGTGGGACTTCTCCGGCGGCCGGACCGGCGGCAACCGGTACCTGGTACTCGGCCTCGGCACGGGGCAGGCCGCCGACCTCGCCGTGCCGCCCGACCAGGACGACCTGATCGCGTACGGGCCGCTGCTGTCCGACGACGGCACCGCGTGGCTGGGTACGGCGGCGCTGGTCCGGGCGCCGGACCCGGACACGGCACGCGCCATCCTGACCCCGGACCGGTACGCCGACATCGAGGTGCACAACTGGCAGTTCGGCGGGCGGCCGTCATGACGGCCCGGACCACCTCTCGCCGCTCCCGTCCGGGTCACCCGCCGAGGCCGAGATCGCCCATGCCCACGACCCGCGCGGACGAATAGTCGGCACCCGCGTGCCGGTAGCCACTCACGACCCTGCTCGACAACGAAGCGCGCCGGGACAACCGCCACGCGAAGAAGGCCCGCACGTCCCCGTGAGGATGTGCGGGCCTTCTCTGTACAACCCGGCCACAGATCAAATGAGTCGTGCCCTCCACGCCAACCGGTGCAGACTGAGCAAGGACACAAAGGAGACCCCTCATGCCGAACCAGGTCGCCCCCAACCTGCTCTCATGGGCCACCGACATCGAGCCCGGCACGATCGAACAGGCTGCCCGCGCCGCCCGTCTCCCATTCGTGCCAGGCCATGTCGCATTGATGCCGGACGCGCACGTAGGCATGGGCGCCACCGTCGGCTCCGTCATCCCCACCCAGGGCGCGATCATCCCGTCCGCTGTGGGCGTCGACATCGGCTGCGGCATGGTCGCAACCGAGACGACGCTGACCGCCGCCGATCTGCCCGACAGCCTGGGCGCGCTGATGCCGCTTGTGGAACAGGGCATCCCCGCCGGCGTCGGGAAGGGCCACGACGATCCCACGGTCGATGGCGCGCTGGCCGACCTCGGCCGGCCGCACACCGAACTCACCGGCAAGCAGGAGAAGACGGTCGCCTGCCAGTTCGGAACCCTCGGCTCCGGCAACCACTTCGTCGAAGTGTGCCTGGACGAGCGTGACCGGGTCTGGACAGTGCTGCACTCGGGGTCGCGCGGGATCGGCAACCAGCTCGCCACCCGCCACATCGCCGAGGCCAAGAAGCTGATGGCTCAGTACTTCATCACCCTCGACGATCCGGACCTGGCCTACCTGGCCCAGGGCACCGACCAGTTCTGGGCGTACATCCGCGACATGCTGTGGGCGCAGAAGTACGCGATGGCGTCCCGGGCCCGCATGGACAAGGTCCTGTCCGCCGCGCTGTTTGCAGTGGTGGGCAAGGGTGAGCGTGTCCAGACCATCAACTGCCACCACAACTTCACCCAGCAGGAGCACCACCGCGGCCGGGACATGTGGATCACCCGGAAGGGAGCCATCAAGGCCGACGTCGGCGATCAGGGCGTGATCCCCGGCTCGATGGGCACCCGCTCCTATATCGTCCGGGGCCTCGGTAACCCTGCCTCGTACAACTCGTGTTCGCACGGGGCCGGCCGCCGGATGTCGCGGGGTGAGGCACGGCGGAAGCTGACCGCCGAGTCGCTCACGGAGGCGATGGGCGACCGCACGTGGAACGCCGACCGCGCGGGCGCTCTGGTGGACGAGCACCCGGAGGCCTACAAGTCGATCGACCAAGTGATGGAGGACCAGAAGGACCTCGTCGAGGTCGAGCACACGCTCCGCCAGGTGTTCAACTACAAGGGCTGAACGCGACGAAATGCGCCCCCGCCATCCCGAAGGATGACGCGGCGACGTCACGGACGTCAGCTGGACGAATGGTGCGCTGCTCCAGGTCTGGAAGTGCTCCCGTGGCTGTCGTTCCTGTTGTCTGGCACGAAACGGCAGCCGCGGGGGAAGCGGTCAGGGTGTGACCGCTTCCCTGGGCAATATTGGCGTCATGCCGAAAACCTCAGCGCGCCTGCTCTCGCTGCTCTCGCTGCTCCAGGTACGCCGGGACTGGCCGGGGGCGCTGCTGGCCGAGCGGCTGGACATCAGCCCGCGCACCGTGCGCCGCGATGTCGACCGCCTGCGCGAGCTCGGCTATCCCATACTGTCCACCAAAGGCCCCGACGGGGGATACCGGCTCGACATCGGCACGGAACTGCCGCCGTTGTTGTTCGACGACGGCCAGGCCGTCGCCCTCGCCGTCGCACTCCAGATCGCGACCACCACCGGCGCCGGCATCGAGGAAGCCGCGGCGCGCGCGCTGAACACCGTCCGGCAGGTCATGCCCGCACGGCTGCGCCGCCGCGTCGACACTCTCCAGGTCACCGCCGTCGAACGGCCCACGGCCCGACCGAACCCACAGGTCGACAGCGGCGTCCTCATGACGCTCGGCACCGCCGTCCACGCCCGCGAAGTGCTGCGCATCGACTACGCCTCCGCATCCCCACCAGAGGTGGACGACAACGGCGCGCAGACCCCGCCGCGCCGGGTGGAGCCCCACCACCTCGTCACCTGGGGCGGACGCTGGTACCTCGTCGCCTGGGACCTCGACCGCGACGACTGGCGCACCTTCCGCGCCGACCGGATCACCCCGCGCACCCCTACAGGGCCTCGCTTCACCCCACGTGAACTGCCCGGGGGGAACGTGGCCGCCTTCGTGACCAGTAGATTCCGGGGCTCCGACGGGTCCGGCGACTGGCCCTGCCGCGGCGAGGTGATCCTCGACCTACCCGCCGCCACCGTGTCCCGCCACACCCGCGAGGGAATCGTCGAGGAACTCGGCCCGGACCGATGCCGGCTCGTCCTGGGCTCGTGGTCATGGCCCGGCCTGGCCGCCACCATCGGCAGGTTCGACGCCGACATCGAGGTCATCGGGCCGGCCGAACTCAAGGCCGCCTTCGCGCGCCTGGCCCGCCGCTACGCCGACGCGGCGACCGACGGACCCTCCACACTCACCACCCCGCCCTCAGGCCGATGAGCGACGGGCACGCCGACCATGGCGTCAGGGTCACGCGACCGGCGACCCGCTGAACGCGCGCTTCAGCCGTGCGGCGACAGCCACTGCGGGCCACAGGCGGGTGGCCAGGTTCCGCGCCAGAATGCCGCGTCCTGTCGCGGGGACCATGAGCGCCGACGCCTGGCCGATGTTCCGCTGCTTGGGGTCCACGAGGCGTCGGTGCGCGGCCTCGTACCGGCGGAAGGCCGCCGCGGGGTCGTCCGGACTGTCGGCCAGCTCCCCGGCGAGGGTGAACGCCCCCGCCATTGCCATGGTGGAGCCGTCTCCGAACAATGACACGCAGGACGCCGCGTCGCCGAGAAGCGCGACCCGGCCGCTCCACCAGTGGGGAAGGCGCACCTGGCTCACCGAGTCGAAGTAGAGGTCGTCGACAGCACGCACACGCTCCAGCAGTTCCGGCGCCCGCCAGGCCACGTCCGCGTACGCGCCGGCCAGCATACGCTTGTGCTGCTCGATGTCGCGATAGTCGAAGCCCGGCTTCGCCGGGCTCCGATAGAGGAAGAACGCGAGGTCGCCGCCGGGCGTGGGACTGACGGCGACCGCCTTGCCAGGCGTGTTGTGCATAAGGATGTCCCGGCCGGCCCCGGCTCCACCGCCGAGCGGCGTCGTGGCGACGTAGAGGCCCATGTGGCGCACGAGCCCGCTCTCCTGCCCGAACACCAGGCGCCGCGTCACCGAATGCAGGCCGTCCGCCCCGATCACCACGTCGAAGCGGCGGGGCCCGGCGCGGTCGAAGGTGACCTCGACCCCGCGCGCATCCTGGTCGAGGGTCGCGATGGAGTCGTCGAAGAGGAACTCGGCGTGATCGCGGCTCGCCTCGTACAGGATCGACGCGAGGTCGCCGCGCGGCAGCTCGACCTCACCCGCCTGCTGCACGGCGCGCATGTCCATCCGGCCGAGACACCTGCCCGCCGCGTCGACGAAGGTGACGCCGGTCGTGCCGGTGGCCGCCTCGCGCAGTCGGGGCAGGATGCCCATCCGTCCGGCGACGTGCACGGCGGGTCCCCTGACGTCCACCGGGTTCCCGCTGGAACGTAGCCTCTCGGCGCGTTCGACGACGGTGACACGGAAGCCGTTCCGGGCCAGCCAGTAGGCCAATGTCGGCCCGCCGACGCCGGCCCCTGAGATCAGCACTGTCCGCTCGCTCATGACACCCCACTAACCGGATGATTTTCCTCCACTTGCCTTTACGGTAACCTAAGCGGAGGAAAATCGTCCAATTTTCAGTCGAGGTGGCAGTGAAGACGCGGAGCCCGCAGGACACGACGGGGCTGCGCGCCGACGCGCGCCGCAACCGGGACCTGATCGTCGCGGCCGCCAGAGAGCTGCTCGTGGAACAGGGCGCCGACGTGCCGCTGGAGGATGTGGCGCGCCGGGCGGGCGTCGGCATCGGCACGCTGTACCGCCGTTTCCCCGACAGGGACGCGTTACTCCGCGCCGTCTTCGAGGAGGGGCTTCGCCGCATGGCGGACCTGGCGGAGACCTCCTGGCGGGAAGAGCCCGACGCCTGGCATGCGCTGTGCCGCTTCCTGCGCGCCTGCACCGAGCTGCGGCTGGGCGTGCTGTCGGCGAAGCTCGAGCCGCACCTGCACCAGCGGCTCCGAGCCGGCCCCGACCTGCACGAGATACGGCAGCGGGTGATCGCCGGCGTCCTCCGGATGACCGAGCAGGCACAGGCGGACGGCGCGCTGCGCGGCGACATCGGCCCGGGCGACATCGCCCTGCTGATGACCCTGCACGTCTACACGCCGCCGGGCATGTCCGACGAGCAGGCCATGGCCCGCGTGGTGGAGATCATGCTGAACGGCCTGCGCGCCGATGCGGGATCGCCCCTTCCCGGGGCCCCGCTGACCGGCGACGACCTGCGCCGCTACACGGCCGTGGAGCGACCTCCCCCCACCCACGCGCGGCACGACGAGTAGCTCCCGGCCTGCGCGGATGAGTACCCGGCACTCGCCGTGTCAGCGCGTGTCCAGCCGGGCGGCGCGGGCCAGCAGGTAGTGGCGTTCGGGGAGGCTGGTCGTGAGCCGGGCCGCGGTGCGGTAGTCCGCGATCGCGGCCGCCCTGTCTCCGGCTTCCTCACGAAGGTGCCCGCGCACCGCGTGCAGCCGGTGATGGCCGGCCATCCGCTGGTCGTCGGCCACCGTCTCCAGGACGGCCAGCCCAGCTGCGGGGCCGTTCAGCATCGCCACCGCCACCGCGCGGTTCAACGTGACCACCGGGTTGTCGGCGAGCCGATCGAGCACCTGGTACAGGGCGACGATCTGCGCCCAGTCGGTGTCGTCGAACCGTTCCGCCTCGGCGTGCACGGCGGCGATGGCGGCCTGCAGCTGGTAGGGACCCGGCCGTTTGCGCGGCAACACGGCGGTCAGCAACGCGATGCCTTCATCGATCATCTCCCGGTTCCACCGGCCGCGGTCCTGCTCCGCGAGCGGGACCAGTTCGCCGTCCGGGCCGGTGCGGGCCGGGCGGCGGGCGTCGGTGAGCAGCATCTCGGCGAGCAACCCGCTCACCTCAGGCACGTCGGGCAGCAGCCGGTGCACCATCCGGGCCAGGCGGATCGCCTCGGTGCACAACTCGCCGCGGTGCAGCGACTCGCCCGCCGTGGCGGTGTAGCCCTCGTTGAAGATGAGGTACAGCACGTGCAGGACGACGTCGAGGCGACGTGCCCGATCCTGGTCATCGGGCATCCGGAACCGGCCGCCCGCTTCCAGAATGCGTTTCTTGGCGCGGGTGATCCGCTGCGCGAGCGTCGCCTCGGGCAGCAGGAGCGCGCGGGCGATCTCGGCGGTGGTCAGGCCGCCGACGGCCCGCAGGGTGAGCGCGACCTGCGCGGGGGGATTCAGCGCGGGATGGCAGCACAGGAACAGCAGCAGCAGGGTGTCGTCGCTGTCCCCGGCGGGCGGTACGTCGGCCGCAGGGGACAGCAGGTCGGCGGGCAGCGCGCGGAACGCCTCTTCCTGCTCTCGTCGGCGGCGGGCCTGCTCGCTGCGCAGCAGGTCGGTCATACGGCGGGTGGCGACCGTGGTCATCCAGCCCGCCGGGTTGTCCGGCAGGCCCTGGTCCGGCCACTGGGTCGCGGCCGCGAGCAGCGCCTCCTGAACGGCCTCCTCGGCGAGGTTGAAGTGGCCGTAACGGCGGGTGAGCAAGGCGAGGACCTGCGGCGCGAGCTCGCGCAGCAGGTCCTCCATCCGCTGAGATGTGGTCACATCTCCCGACCGGCGTCGTCCATGATCGGCCGCAGCTCCACCCGGCTCTGTACGATCGCGGCGAAGCGCGCGGCCAGCTCGACCGCCCGGTCGTGTGATGCCACGTCGATGATCCCGAACCCGGCGAGCACCTCCTTGGCCTCGGCATGCGGTCCGTCGGAGGCGACGGGCCGCCCGTCACGGATCTCCACCGTCATGGTGTGCGAGGGGTCGGCCAGCCCGAAGCCGGTGACCATCTCGTTGGAGGCCGCGAGGTCGGCGTAGAACTCCGACATGGCGCGGAAGTGCTCGGCGACCTCCTCCGGAGACCAGGCCGCCTCCTTGGCGCCGAGGCCGAGGGTGTCCCACGCCGACGCGTCGCCGAAGGTCATGATCATGTACTTCATCGGGTCGGTTCCTCCACCCGGGTCATGTTCGACTCGTAACCTCCGCCCGGCCACTGCCAGGCACCGGTGTTGCGCACACCGTCGACGTCGAACCGGCCGACGAACTTGGCCGGGGAGTCGACGCCGCCGTACCAGATCGTCAGAGTATCGCCCACGAGCTCGTATACGTACTCGAGAATCTCGCCATTCTCGCCGAAGAAGTGCGAACGTAGCTGGCCGCTTTCGGCGTGGAAACCGATGTACTCGACCCCGCGGGTGACCTCGTCGTTGTTGACGAGGGCGACATGCTGCACCAGGAAGCCGCCGCCGTCCATCCACTCGTAGCGGACCGTACCCGACATGCCGGGTCCGTCCATGGCCCAGGTGCCGACGAGCGGCTCCAGGCTGCGCAGAGTGTTCGTTGCCGTGTTCGTTGTCGTGTTCATGGTGTTCTCCCTCTGACGTGAAGGCCGCTGCCGTGCTCTCACCTCCTCTGTCGGAGACGTACGGGCGGTCTCGACAACTCAGCCGGAAATTTCTTCGTCCCATCGCGACAAGGTTCAACCGGGTGGAGAACGAACCGGGATCGCGCGGCGAGATGCTCGGGCGGGATGGTGAGTTCGGTGGCTCGCGACTCAGGTACCACCGTGACACCCGGCCCTGCGGCTCCCGGTCACGGCACTAGGAACCTGGGGCGAGTAGGCGACGCAGCGCGGTCGGCGTGTGTTCCAGGTGCTCGCGGACTGTGCGCGTGAGGTGCGCCTGATCGGCGAAGCCGAGGTCGGCGGCCAGATCGGCGAGGCTGGATTCGCCCGCCGCGAGCCGATCCATGACCTGGCTGACGCGAACGCGATTACGGTAGCGGGTCAGCGATACGCCCATATGGTGCGAGAAGACCCGGCTCAGCCGGTACGGCGAGACCCTCAGAAGCCCGGCCAGCGAGCACAACCTCGCCGCCTCCGGCGCCTCCTCGATGATCGCCTCACGGGCCGCCGCGACCAGTGCCCGGTCGGCGGGCCTCGTACGTCCGGCCGGCTGTCCGGCCGGCTGCCCTGCGGCCACCGCGACGAGACGGAGCAACTCCTCCGTGAGCGCATAGTCGATGTCGCCGCCGCCCGCGGCGGCGAGCAGACGACGGTGAGCCAGGTCGACGCGCGCCTCCACGTACACCGTCCTGCCGCCCGCGAGCCCCTCCCAGAGCCAGGGCGCGAAGCTCAGCGAGGTGCAGACGTCACCGCCGGCGGGGTGCGCGAACCGTTCCTCCTCCCCCGGGGCGCCCAGGTAGGCCACCGTCGAATCCAGATCGGCGTCCGCCCCGTCGGCCCACCGCCGGAACCTGCCACGCCGTACGAGCACCATTCGGTGGTCATCGCGCGTCTCCGGCTCCGACCATCGGGTGTGGTCGGCGCGGCACGCCACCGTGGTCACGGTGAACTCCGGCCGGGCGGCGAGGGTCACGGCTGACAACACGCCGCGGAGACTACGCCGAGGGTACGACAGAACGACCCGCAAGGATCTTCAAGACCCTTCGGTACGCGAGAGCGGATGCTGGGCGGGCAGGAAACGACATCCAAGGAGTCATGAATATGGCCGTCAACGCGGAGCTCACCGCGATCATCATCGACTGCGCCGCCCCGAAGGCGCTCGCCGAGTTCTACGGGAACCTCACCGGCTGGGAGATCACCCACAGCGACGACGACTTCGCCTACCTGGGCAGTGGCCCGATCCAGCTCGCCTTCCAGCGGGTCGTCGGCTACCGGGGGCCGGGATGGCCGGACGCCGCCAAGCACGCCCACCTCGACTTCAAGGTCACCGACCTGGACGCCACGACCAAGGACCTGCTCGCGCTCGGCGCGACCCTGCCCGACTATCAGCCCGGCGAAGGACAGTGGACCGTCCTCGCCGACCCCGAAGGACACCTGTTCTGTGTCGCCGCGGCCTGACCGGGAGTACCAATGGCCTCCATCCGTAAGGAATTCATCGTCGATGCCACGCCCGACGAGGTCTGGGACGTGCTCGGCGACTACGGTGCGGTGCACGAACGCCTCGCACCCGGTTTCGTCACCGATACGCAGCTGAGCTCGGACACCCGTACCGTCACCTTCGCCGACGGCACCATCGTCCACGAACGGCTCGTCGACCTCGATCACGACAACAGGCGCGTCGCCTACACCGTCGTCGGCGGGAGCTTGCATCCCTCCCATCACCACGCCTGGATGCAGGCCCTCCCGGAGCCGGGCGGCCGGACCAGATTCGTCTGGCACACCGACGTCCTCCCGGACACGCTCGCCCCACCGATCACCGAGTTCGTCGAACACGGCTCGACGGTCATGCGCGAGGCCCTGGAAACGGCGGCCGCCACCCGGACAGGGCCGGTGGTCACCTCTCCCTGACCGGTGGTCGCATCCCGCGTGGTGGATGCCCGCTCAGGCGGATGGTCGCCGGGGGACGACGTCGAGCGCGGCCCGGGGTCCGCCGCGGCCCGCGGCAACGCCTCAGCGGCGGACCATGCCGATCAGGCGGTCCAGGGCGCCCGGCCCCCGGGTCAGGCCGTCGTGGGCGTACTCATTGGTGATCCAGTACGTCAGACCGCCCACCATGTCGGCCGTACGGAGCGAGTGCTCGCGTTCCACGTACATGTCGTCGTGGTAGATCGCCGCCGCCACGGGCACCGTGTTGCGGGCCAGCCGGTCCAGGTCGTACAGGTCCGGCCAGGAGGAGTACGCGGCGAGCCGCTCGGCGTACGACCGCAGCGGCGCGAGCGCCGGATCCTCCTCGAACAACCACGGGAAGATCATTTCCCCGGTGAACCGGACCGGCCCGCCGCGTTCCAGGTCGAACTCGGGGAACTCGCCGAGCGCGCGCTGCGCCGCCCACGCCGACTCCTCGCCCTGGCAGTAGATCGCCTCGTGCAGCAGGGCGTACAGCGGATGCTCGGCGAACGAGACCACGGCGTCCACTCGGCGCAGGAACATGTCGGACAACTCGCCGTTGCCGGCGAACGCGTCCTCCAGCAGGTGGTGGAGCGTGTCCAACCGGCCCTGCTGCCCGAAGGTGATACCCACCGTCTGGAAGCGGCGCGGGGTGAGCCGGTCGCCGCCGGGCAGCCGTACCTCGTGCTCCCGCAGGTGGTTCACCACCCTGGCGGCGGCCTCCTGGTCGCCCGGATAGCGCGCGAAGAACCGCTCGTTGTGGGCCAGCACCCGGGGGTAGGCCGCCAGGTAGACCTCGTACGGGGACGCGGTCAGCGACGGCAGTCCGCCGGCGATCATCACCTCGCGCAGCCCGTCCGGCGCCAGGGACAGGTAGGTGAGGGCGCAGAACCCGCCGAAGCTCTGGCCGAGCACGCTCCACGGGCGCTCCCCGGCCAGGTGCGCGCGGAGCAGCTCGGCGTCCCGGACGATGCTGTCGGCCCGGAAATGGCGCAGGTAGCCGACGGGGTCGTCCAGGCCGGTCAGGGTCTGCCGGGTCGCGGGCGTGCTCAGCCCCGTGCCCCGCTGGTCGAGCAGCACCACCCGGTAGTCCCGGCTCGCCCGCTCCAGCCAGCCGGGGAACGCGCGCGGCGCCCGGTGGCCCGGACCGCCCTCCAGGTAGACCAGCCAGGGAAGATCCGCAGCCGCCCGGTCCGCCGCGACCACCTCGCGGGCGAACACGTCGATCGTCCGGCCGCCGGGATCGTCGTGATCGAGCGGAACGGTGATCCGGTGGTCCGTCAGGACGTATCCGGAGTGGCGATGGGTCACGGGCATGAAGGGTCCTCTTGTCGCTGCGGTGTACCACCACGGTGCGTGAACTATGAAATGTCGCGCTAATCCTGAACGGCTATAGTGCACGCGTTATAGGGGCGAAGGTGGGACCCTACAGGTAGTGGATGCCGGCGGAGCGAACCGCCTTCATGGGACGTCCTTCCGAGATCGCGAATCGCGTGTTCCACCCTGGCGGCGTACGAGCCGGAGCGCCCTCTGCCGGCCCCGGGTCACCCAGAGGAAGACGAGCACGACCGCGACCGCCGCCGGGCCCGCGACCGCGAGGTGGGCGGTGAATCGCTGAACGATCTCCGGGGCGACGTGGTAGCTGAGAATGACCAGTGTCGTCGCCCAGGCGCAGGCCGTGGGCAGACTCGCCGTGACGAAAGTGCGGTACGGCATGCCGGCCCAGCCCGCGAGCCTGGGCGTGAGCGTGCGTGCGCTGCCGAACCACTGGCCGGCGACCACCGCCCGGCGGCCATGCCTGCCGAGCAGCTCACGCGGCCGGTCCCAGCGGCCGGGAGCGAACCGGTGGAACGAGGCCGCGCCCACGCGGCGCCGTCCCCACATGTAGGAGATCTGGGCGCCGGTCACCGCCGCCACTGCCGCCACCCCGACAGCCGCGCCCAGCGGCACGACACCCAGATGGGCGAAGTACCCGAGCGCGACGAGCACGCTCGTCCCGGGGAGGGCGACGCCGACCAGCAGCCCGGCCTCCGCGACCAGCAACACCCACGCCGCGGCCAGCAGCAGCGGCGGGGAGAGCTGACCCAGCAGATCAGACACGGGTGACCGGCCTCCGGCAGACGTATGCCATCCCGGGCGGCAGGTTCCGCCAGACCGGCCCGGTGGTCAGCACCTCGTCGAAGACCGAGCGCAGCCGCCGCCGCAGGGCCCTGGCCCCCGCGAGCGGTACGGCGTGCAGGTAGGTCACGGTCGTGAACGCCCCCCACGGAGCGAGTGCCCGGCCGACCTCACCGAGGATCCGTTCCTGCCGTTCGCCGGGGAACAGCGACCACGGCAGCGTGCTGACCACCGCGTCCACCCTCTCCACCCCGGCGCCGGCCAGGAGTGCGCCGAGGTCGGCGGCGTCGCCCTGGATGGTCTCCATCCAGGGCTTGGTCCGGCGCAGGTGCGCGGCCAGGTCCGGCTCTATCTCGACGGCGAGCTGCCGCGAGCCGGGGGCGAGCCGCTCCCTGATGGCCTCGCTGATCGGGCCGGTGCCCGGACCGAGCTCGACCACCACCGGCGTGCCACGCGTGGGCACCACCGCGGTCAGAGCCCTGGCCAGGGCGGGAGAGCTCGGCGCGATCGCGCCCACCACACCCTGCCTGCGCAACGCGACCGACATGAACGCCCGCAACTCCGGGGCCGACGCCGTCTTCATGACCCCAATGAGATCGTCACGCGGGTGCCGCCCGCAGGACACCGGGACCTAGTCCTCGGGGTATGCCTGGACCTACCCCGGGAGTGGCCCCCGCCTCCTGGGACGCACGCCCGCGTAGGCCGTACCGTCATGGGATGCAGTCATCGGCGGCCTGGCGGGCCCTCACCCGGTGGGACCTGTTGCGGACCTCCTGGCCTTGGCGCTCGGTGGCCTACCTGGTAACCGGCGTGCTCCTCGGCGAGGTCGTCCTGGTGGCGTTCCTCTTCACGCTGTTCGTCAGTTCGCTCCTGGCGCTGCTGCTGGTGGGCATCCCGCTGCTGCTGGCCCTGGGGTTCAGCGGGATACCGGTGGCCGCGTTGGAACGCCGCCGGCTGCGGATCATCGACCCGGAGCCCGCCGACACGCCGCACCGCCGGCCGGATCTGCCGGGGCCGCGCGCGTGGATACGCCTTCGCCTGCAGGAGCAGGCCACCTGGCGGGAGCTGGCCTACGTGGTCCTGCTGGTCACCCTGCTCTGGCCGATCGAGTTGCTGGCGGTGGTGTTCGGCCTCGGCGGACCGGCGTCGATGATCCTGACGCCGGTCCTGCGCGCCCAGATGGGTGAGGTCCGGGTGCTGAAGTTCTGGCTGGTCAACACGGAGCTTGAGGCCTTCGCGGCACTCGCGGTAGGGGTGGTCTGGCTCGCCCTGGCCCTCTATCCGCTGACGCTGCTCGCCACGGCCCACGGCATGCTGGCCAGGCTGCTCCTCGTGCCCCGGGAGACGGACACGGGACAGCGGCTCGACGAGCTCACCCGGTCCAGGACCCGGCTGGTGGAGGCGTTCGAGGTCGAACGGCGGCGGATCGAGCGGGACCTGCACGACGGCGCCCAGCAACGGCTGGTCGCGCTGACCATGACGCTCGGCCTGGCCAAGCTGTCGGAGGGCGCGGAGGCGGCCGACCTCGTCGACAGGGCGCACGAGCAGGCGAAGCTCGCGCTGGCCGAGGTCCGCGACCTGATCAGGGGGATCCACCCACAGATCCTCACCGACCGGGGGCTGCCGGCGGCCGCCGCCGACGTCGCCGACCGCTCACCGGTGCCCGTCGAGGTCTCCATGGCGCTTCCCGTACGACTGCCCGAGGTGGTGGAGTCCGCCGCCTACTTCGTGATCTCCGAGGCGCTGACGAACGTGGCGAAACACAGCGGCGCCCGCGAGGCCTCGGTCACCGGGCACCTGGACGGCACGCGGCTGGTCGTGGAGATCCGCGACGACGGCGTGGGCGGCGCGGGCATGGCGGAGGGCACCGGCCTGGCGGGGCTGGCCGACCGCGTCTCGGTGGTGAACGGCAGACTGATGCTCTCCAGCCCGCCCGGCGGGCCGACCCTGCTACGAGTGGAGATCCCTTGCACGTCGATCGCCCCCTCTCGATAGTCCTCGCCGAGGACGGCGTGCTGCTCCGCGAGGGGCTGGCCGGGCTGCTCAACCGGTTCGGGCACCGCGTGGTGGCCACCGTGGGCGACGCCGCGGGGCTCGTGGAGGCGGTGCGCGCGCACGCCCCGGACATCGTGGTCACCGACGTGCGGATGCCGCCCGGCTTCACCGACGAGGGCCTGCGGGCCGCGGTGGCGCTCCGTTCTGCGGACCCGCGCCTGCCGGTCCTCGTGCTGAGCCAGTACGTCGAGCAGACCTACGCGAGCGAGCTCCTGGACTCCGGCGATGGCACCGGAGTGGGCTACCTGCTCAAGGATCGGGTCGGCGACGTGGAGGAGTTCGTCGACGCGCTGCTCAGCGTCGCCGCCGGCGGAACGGTCGTGGACCCCGAGGTGGTCAGACAGCTGCTGCGCCGCCGGCGCGACCCGCTGGAACGGCTCTCCCCCCGCGAGCGGGAGGTCCTCGCGCTGATGGCCGAGGGGCGGTCCAACGCGGCCATCGCCAGGAGCCTGGTGGTGTCCGAGGCCGCCGTCGGCAAGCACATCGGCAACATCCTCACCAAGCTCGACCTGCCGCCGGCCGAGGAAGACCACCGCCGGGTCCTCGCGGTCGTGACCTACCTGCGGGGGTAGGCCCCCGGCCCGTGACGCTCGGGCGCTGGTCAGATCCGCGGGGGGAGCGGGCCGAACAGCCAGTTGCCGTGGGCATGCGCGTCGGGGCTGCGGAAGAACTGCTCGTTCGCCAGGTGCAGTTCCTGTCGGCTCAGCGAGCCGTTGGCGTCCAGGTCGAGACGCTCGAACGCGATGAAACCGTCCGCCTCGGACATGCGGAAGGCGCTTCCGGCCATTCGGAGGTACTCGGTCCGGGTGATCCGCCCGTCTCCGTCAGTGTCCATCAGGTCGTAGAAGGCGTCGGCGACCGGTGCGACATGCGTGCGGTACCCCTCCTCGGGCTGGGTGACGAACCGGTCGAATCCGGCTGTGAACTCTCCCAGATCGACACGTTCGTCTCCGTTGACGTCCATGGGAAGTGTCACCTCGTCCCACAGCCTCGCGTACCGCTCCCGGACCCGCCGCGACTCGGTCGAGCCCGGCGCGAACCCGAACGCGTTCACCAGCCGGTCGGCCGAGGCGGTGTAGTCCATCTTGTCGACGGCCCCGTCGTCGTCCACGTCCAGGAGCGCGAACAGATGGGCCATCTTGCGCTGCTGCAGGTCGTTGAGCATGGAGCCTCCCGAGTTCCGATTACCATGAGCGCTCGATACATTACTATGCGTTGCCATCTACAGGAAGGTCGCTTGGTGAACGTTCAGGTGATCGACGGGGCCAACGGCTTCGTGGGCTCCCATCTGACCGGCGCCCTGCTCGCCCGGGGTGACGAAGTGATCGCCCTGGCTCGCGCGTCCGCGAAGGTGGTGCGCCGCCGAGTGGCGGACGCGCTGCTCTGCCTCGGCTTCGACGAGTCCCTGGCGGACCGGCTCCGGGTGTGCCGACTGGCGTTGGACGAACCCGACCTCGGCCTGCCGGTGGCCGAGGTCTTCGCCGAGCGCTGCACCTTCTGGCACACCGCCGCGCTCGTCACCTTCTTCCCCCGCCGCGAGGAGGACCTCCTGAACGTGAACGTGGCGGGGTCCGCGAACGCGCTGGCCACCTACGAGCGGCACGCCCGTCCGGGGTCGCGCTACGTCTTCATCGGAACGGCCTACCAGTGCGGGCTCGACACCGAAGGGCCCGTTCCCGAGGACTGGCCCGCGCACGCTTCACCGGACCGGTTCCGGAACTTCTACGAATACTCCAAACGCGAAGCGGAGATCGCGCTGGCCCGGTCGCGGTCCGCCCGTGAGGGCGCCGTCCTGGTGGCACGGCTGGGCGTGATGGTCGGCCACTCCCGCACCGGCCGAGCGCTGACCGACTACGGCCTGTACGACTTCCTCCGGGTGATGGCCTTCTTCGCCCGACGCACGCCCGGTGAACGGGTCCGCCTCCCCTGCCATCCGGACGCCAATCTCCATCTGACGCCCATCGACACCACGGTCTCCCGGTTGCTCTCGCTCTCCGCCGGAGACCGGGATCGTCCGATCTTCCATGTGGTGAACGGAGGAACCGTGCCGGTCCGCGACCTGTTCGACGTGATCAACGCTCGGCTGCCGATCGAGCTGGTCCCCGCCACACCCGAGCAGATCCTGGAAAGGCCGTTCAACCGGTTCGAGGCGGTGGTCAACATGCGGGCCAAGTACACCGCGACCTATTTCCGGCACCACTACGACTTCGAGTGGCGTGACCCGGCGGCCCCGCCCGCCGTCACTCCCGCGGTCCTCGACCGGCTGGTCTCCTGGTACGTCCGTGAGGGGTTGCCGGAATGACCGATTTCGTGGCACACATGCGGGACCGCCTCAGCGATGATCGGGGACTGGTCTTCGTGCGGGACGACGGCGAGCCGACCCGGCTCACCGTCACCGAACTGGATCGGCGGGCCCGTGCCACCGCCGTATGGCTCACCGAGCGCGGCATGACCGATCACCCGGCGCTGCTGCTCTATCCGGCCGGGCTCGACTTCACCGTCGCGTTCCTCGGCTGTCTCTACGCCCGGGTGCCCGCGATCCCCGCGCCTTTACCGGACGCGGGCGCACCTCACTCGGGCCGCGTACGGACACTGCTACGGGACGCGGGTGCACGGCTGGTCCTGACCGATTCGGCGCACGCGTCCGAACTGTCCGGCCTCTCGGCCCGCGTCGTCGACCCCTCCGCCGATCCGGACGCCTGGACCCCGCCGGTCCTGAGCGCCGACACCGTCGCCTACCTGCAGTACACCTCCGGCTCGACCAGCGAACCGCGCGGAGTGGAAGTCTCACACGGCAACCTGCTGCACAACCTGGAGTTGTTTCGCTCACTGGCCGGAGCGGAACCGCCACGGCGGCTGGCCGGATGGCTGCCCCACTACCACGACATGGGTTTGGTCGGGCTCCAGTTGCACGCGCTGTACGCGGGTGCCGACCTGGTGTTCATGTCGCCGACCGCGTTCGTCGCGCGGCCGGTGCGCTGGCTGGAGCTGATCAGCCGATACGGTGCGGAGTGGACCGTATCCCCGGACTTCGGATACTCCTGGTGCACCCGCAGGATCACCGATGAGCAACTCGCCGGTCTGGACCTGTCCACGTTGGCCATGGCCCTCAGCGGAGCCGAGCCGATCAAAGCGCGTACGCTCGCCGAGTTCGAGCGGAGATTCGCTCCCGCCGGTTTCCGCCCGACCGCGTGGAATCCCGGCTATGGCCTGGCCGAGTCCACCCTGATGGTCACCTGCGTACCGCGCGGGCAAGGCGTGACCGTCCGCAGGTTCACCCCCTCCGCGCTGGAACGGCATCAGGCGATTCCGGATCCCGACGGGGTTCCGCTGGTGGCGTGCGGTCCGGTTTCCGGCCTCGACCTGCGGATCGTCGATCCGGGCTGTTCCGCTCCCGTGCCCGATGGCGGGATCGGGGAGATCTGGGTGGCGGGCCCGAGCGTCGCCCTCGGTTACCGAGGCCGTCCGGAGGAGACCCGCGCCACCTTCCGCGCGGGTGGCGGCCGTTGGCTGCGCACCGGTGACCTGGGGTTTCTGCTGGATGGGCAGCTCTACGTGACGGGGCGGATCAAGGACGTCATCATCGTCAACGGTCGCAACCTCTATCCTCAGGATCTGGAGGAGGCGGCCTGCCGGGCGAACCCCGCCGCCGGGCGAAGCGCCGCCTTCGGCGTCCGCCGGCCGGACGGCGGGGAAAACGTCGTCCTGATCCAGGAGGTGCGCCGAGGACGTTCGACGGTCCTCAGCGAAGTGGCCGACCGGGTCATGGATCTGGTGGCGAGGGAGTTCGGCGTCCCGCTGAGCCTGATGCTGGTGGCCCGTGGCGCCGTACGTCAGACCACCAGCGGCAAGCTCCGCCGTCGGCACATGAGGGAACTGTTCCTCAGCGGGAGCCTCATCCCGTTGCACGCCGAGTTGGAACCCGCGGTGAACGATCTGCTGGCGACCGCCTCATGAACGTGGTCGCGGATCCGTGAAAACCTGTCTGACGCCGGGAGAGGCCGTGTCCGATCATGACTTGCGCCGATGGCTCACCGAGCGGGTGGCCGGCTACCTCCAACGGCCGCCCGCCGAGATCGATCCGACGGTCAAGCTCCGCACGTACGGCCTGGATTCGATCCACGCGCTCAGCCTGTGCGTCGACGTCGAAGAGACCGTCGGCCTGCTGGTCGAGCCGACCCTGGCCTGGGACCACCCCACGATCGACGCCATCGCCGCCCACCTCACCGAGCTCATGTCCCAGGACCGGACGAGCGAACCCCGGGGACGGCCGGCGGACACCGCGTGAAACGAGCCTGTGGGTGCCGCAAACTCGGCGGCCGATCTCGTGACCGGACTCGACGGCGAGTTCCGCCTGCTTTGTGAACGTCTCGATCGAATGAGCCGGGGGCTACCCGCGCGCCGGGCCGGGGGCGGTCACGGCGAGGCAGGACGTCGAGGTGCTCCGGGCCACCGATGAACTGGTGCCGGCCTTGAGGACCTCTCAGCCGGTGGAAGGTGCGACCTTGACACCGCCTGTCACGAGATCGCCCATCAGGTCACGCAAATCTTGCGGCGAGATGCGCAAATAGTTGCATGAATTCGCGCGCCTGATACAGCAAGCTTTGCGGTCGCTGTTTACGCAGATGCGCATATGCCACGCCATCCCTGACCAGCGACGCACCTCTCAGAGATGATTCCGCGAGTTCGTAGACTTTTTGCGAAGTGAAGTTGAAACATTGCGGATTCCTATCTGTCATCTTATGGTTCGGGCAGCAGCGCCTGATCTCACCGTTCAAGGTGCCCCGCCGTGATTAGGCGCCACTCTGTCAAGTTCGAGGTCGACGAGAGGTAGCACCCCCCATGAAGCACTCGCCTCCCCTCTTACGCCTGATCGCGGCGGTACTCGCCGCCGCCCTGGTCATGGTCGGCTGGCCCGCCTTGCCCGCCTCCGCTGCCGCTGACCCCAACCTGGCCGCGGGCAAGGTGATCTCGGCCAGCAGTTCCAAGGACGAATACGTCGCGGGCAACGCGGGCGACGGCAACCAGTCCACCTACTGGGAGAGCGCGAACAACGCGTTCCCGCAGTGGATCCAGGTCGACCTGGGCGCGGCGGTCAGCGTCAACAAGCTGGTTCTCAAGCTGCCGTCGAGCTGGGAGAGCCGGACGCAGACGCTCTCCGTGCAGGGCAGCACCGACGGCACGTTCACCACCGTCGTGGCCTCCGCCGCGCAGACGTTCAACCCGACCGCGACGATCACCTTCAACACCACGACGACGCGCTACATCCGGCTGAACATCACGGCCAACACCGGCTGGCCCGCCGGTCAGCTGGCTGAGTTCGAGGTGTACGGTCCGGACTCGGGTGACACCGAGGCGCCGACCGCGCCGGGCAACCTGGCCTACACCCAGCCGACCGACGGCCAGATCAAGCTCACCTGGACCGCCTCCACCGACAACGTCGGCGTCACCGGCTACGACATCTACGCCAACAACACCCTTCGGGGCAGCGTGGCCGGGAATGTCCTGACGTACACCGACACCCAGCCTGCGACGGCGACCGTCTCCTACTACGTCAGGGCCAAGGACGCCGCCGGAAACCAGTCACCCGCCAGCACCACCGTCACCCGGAACGGCACCGGCGGTGGCTCGAACATGGCCGTGGGCAAACCCATCACCGCCTCCTCCTCCGTCTACACCTTCGTGGCCGCCAACGCCAACGACGACAACGCGCAGACGTACTGGGAGGGCGCGGGCGGCAGCTACCCGAGCACGCTGACCGTCCAGTTGGGCGCGAACGCCGACATCTCCTCCATCGTGCTGAAGCTCGACCCGTCCAGCGTGTGGAGCACCCGTACCCAGACCATCCAGGTGCTCGGCCGGGGGCAGAGCGCCTCCGGGTTCGCCAACCTGGTGTCCGCGGCGGTGTACACCTTCAATCCCGCCTCGGGCAACACGGTGACGATCCCGGTCACCGCGAGGGTGGCCGACGTCCGGCTCTCGATCACCGCCAACAGCGGCGCGCCCGCGGGACAGGTCGCCGAGTTCCAGGTCATCGGCGTCCCCGCGCCGAACCCGGACCTGACCGTCACCTCCATGTCCTGGTCGCCCTCGGCGCCGACCGAGACCGACACCGTCACGATGTCGGCCGTGGTCAAGAACATCGGGACGGCACCGTCGGACGCGACCGACGTCGGTTTCCACCTCGGCGGCACCAAGGTCGGCACCGCGAACGTCGGCGCGCTCGCCGCGGGCGCGTCGGCCACCGTGTCCGTGAACATCGGCACCCGGGACGCGGCCACTTACGCGGTCAGCGCCAAGGCGGACGAGGCGGGCACCGTCATCGAGCAGAACGAGACGAACAACAGCTTCGCCAACCCCACCCCGCTCGTCGTCAAGCCGGTGGACAGCTCCGACCTGATCGCCTCGCCCGTGGCCTGGACGCCGGGCAACCCGGCGAACGGCAGCACGGTCACGTTCTCCGTCGCGATCAAGAACCAGGGCACGGTCGCGTCGGCCTCCGGCGCGCACGGCATCACGCTGACCGTCACCAACGACGCCGGCACGGTCGTGAAGACGCTCACCGGCACCCACAACGGCGCGATCGCTCCGGGCGCCGCCACCAGCCCGGTCTCGCTCGGCACGTGGACCGCGGCGAACGGCAAGTACACCATCAGGACGGTCATCGCGAACGACGCCAACGAGTTGCCGGTCAAGCAGGCCAACAACACCACCAGCCAGCCGCTGTTCGTCGGCCGCGGCGCCAACATGCCGTACGACATGTACGAGGCCGAGGACGGCGTGGTCGGCGGCGGCGCGAAGGTCCTGGGCCCGAGCAGGGAGATCGGCACACTCGACGGCGAGGCGTCGGGGCGCCGCGCGGTCCAGCTGAACCAGAACGGCGCCTACGTCGAGTGGACCACCAAGGCCCCCACGAACACGCTGGTCACCCGGTTCTCCATCCCCGACGCTCCGGGTGGCGGCGGGACCGACTCCACGCTCGACATCTACGTCGACGGCACCTTCCACAAGGCCATCGACCTGACCTCCAAGTACGCCTGGCTGTACGGCGCCGAGGCCAGTCCGGGCAACTCGCCCGGCGCCGGATCGCCGCGGCACATCTACGACGAAGCCAACGTCATGCTCAACGCGACCATCCCGGCCGGGAGCAAGATCAGACTGCAGAAGGACCCGGCGAACACCAGCACGTACGCGATCGACTTCGTCAACCTGGAGCAGGTCTCCCCGATCGCCAACCCGGATCCGGCGCACTACGCGGTGCCGGCCGGCTTCACCCAGCAGGACGTGCAGAACGCCCTGGACCGGGCCCGGCAGGACACCGACCTGGTCGGCGTCTACCTGCCCGCGGGCAACTACCAGACGACCGGCAAGTTCCAGGTGTACGGCAAGTCCGTCAAGGTGATCGGCGCGGGCCCCTGGTACACGAGGTTCCTCTCCCCCACCACTCAGGAGAACACCGACGTCGGCTGGTCGACCCAGGCGTCGTCGAACGGCTCGACGTTCGCGAACTTCGCGTACTTCGGCAACTACACCAGCCGCATCGACGGCCCCGGCAAGGTGTTCGACATGACCCGCGTCTCCAACATGACCATCGACAACATCTGGGTGGAGCACCAGGTATGCATGTACTGGGGCGCGAACGTGGATCACCTCACGATCAAGAACTCCCGGATCCGCGACACGTTCGCCGACGGCGGCAACTTCACCAACGGCAGCTCAAACAACCTGGTCACCAACATCGAGGCTCGTGCCACCGGTGACGACAGCTTCGCGCTGTTCGCCGCCACCGACTCCTCCAACACCGACCAGCAGGGCAACGTCCTGGAGAACCTCACGTCGATCCTGACCTGGCGGGCCGCGGGCATCGCCGTGTACGGAGGGCAGAACAACACGGTCCGCAACGTCTACATCGCCGACACGCTGGTCTACTCCGGCCTCACGATCAGCTCGCTCGACTTCGGCATACCGATGCGGGACTTCGGCCCGGCACCGACGAAGTTCGAGAACATCTCCCTGGTCCGGTCCGGCGGGCACTTCTGGGGCGCGCAGACCTTCCCGGCGATCTGGATCTTCTCCGCGTCGAAGAAGTTCCAGGCGATCCGGGTGACCGACGTGGACATCGTCGATCCGACGTACAGCGGCATCATGTTCCAGACCAACTACGTGGGAGGGCAGCCGCAGAACCCGGTCACCGACACGGTGTTCACCAATGTCTCGATCTCCGGCGCCCAGAAGAGCGGTGACGCCTACGACGCCAAGTCCGGCTTCGCCATCTGGGCCAACGAGATGCCGGAACCCAACCAGGGCCCGGCGGTCGGCTCGGCCGTCTTCAACAACCTCAAGCTGACCAACAACCACACGAACATACGTAACCTCACCGACTTCGCCATCACCGTCAACCCGTAACGGACGCGTCAGGACTGGCGGCTGGGCCTACGGCGCAGCCGCCAGTCGCATGCCTAGTGCTCTACGAGGTCGTGGGCGAGCAGCGCGTCACTCGCCGGCGAGCCCTCCGGTCTCCAGCAGCCGCCCGCCGGACAACTCGAGCCGGCGGTCCACCTTGATCTCCGTGAGAAAGCGCTCGTCGTGGCTGACCACCACGAACGCCCCCTCGTACGCACCGAGGGCACTCTCCAGCTGCCCCACGCTGACCAGGTCGAGGTTGTTCGTGGGCTCGTCGAGCAGCAGAAGCTGGGGCGCCGGCTCCGCGCACAGCACGCACGCCAGCGTGGCGCGCAGCCGTTCACCGCCCGACAGCACCCCGACCGGCAGGTGGGCGCGGGCGCCCCGGAACAGGAAGCGGGCCAGCAGGTTCATCCGCTCCGCCTCCGGCATGCCGGGGGCGAACGCGGCCAGATTCTCCGCCACGGTGCGCCCGACGTCGAGCAGGTCCAGCCGCTGCGACAGGTAGGCCACCCGGCCGTCTGCCCGCCTCGTCGTGCCGCCGTCGGGCTCCAGCTCGCCGCCGATCAGGCGCAGCAGGGTGGACTTGCCCGCGCCGTTGGGGCCGGTCAGCGCGACGCGCTCGGGTCCGCGGATCGTCAGATCGATGCCGGGCTCGGCGAACAGGCCGCGGGCCTGCAGGTGTTCGCCGAGGAAGACCGTACGCCCCGCGGGGACGTTGGTCCCGGGCAGTTGCAGCACGATCTTCTGGTCGTCACGCAGAGCGCGCCCCGCCTCGTCGAGCCGGGCCTTGGCGTCGCTGACACGGGCGGCGTGCGTCTGGCCCGCCCGCCCCGCCGACTCCTGGGCGCCGCGCTTCATGTTCCCGGCGAAGATCCGCGGCAGGCCGGCGCTCTTGAGGTTGCGCGCGGCGTTGCTCGCCCGGCGCTCGGCCCGCTCGCGAGCCTGCTGCATCTCCCGCTTCTCGCGCTTGAGTTCCTGCTCGGCGCTGCGCACGTGCCGCTCGGCGGCCTCCTGCTCTGTGCGTACCGCCTCCTCGTACGCCGTGAAGCCGCCGCCGTAGAAGCTGACCTCGCCCCGGTCCAGCTCGGCGATGCGGTCCATGCGGTCGAGCAGGGCCCGGTCGTGGCTGACCACGAGCAGGCAGCCGTTCCAGTCGCCGAGCACGGCGTACAGCCTGCGGCGCGCGTCGAGGTCGAGGTTGTTCGTCGGCTCGTCGAGCAGCAGGACGTCGGGCCGTTTGAGGAGCTGCGC
Organism: Microtetraspora sp. AC03309; assembly: GCF_020826795.1. Classification (NCBI taxonomy): domain Bacteria; kingdom Bacillati; phylum Actinomycetota; class Actinomycetes; order Streptosporangiales; family Streptosporangiaceae; genus Microtetraspora; species Microtetraspora sp. AC03309. Next base: position 52,795 of record NZ_JADDIL010000039.1, read on the forward strand.
CGCCAGGCCGAGCGACACCACCTGGCCGCCGCTCAGGGTGCGCAGCGTACGCGCGAACTCGAGGTCGCCGAGCCCGAGCCGGTCGAGCTGGGCCCGGGTGCGCTCCTCGATGTCCCAGTCGTTGCCGATCGCGGTGAAGTGTTCCTCGCTCGCGTCCCCTGACTCGATGGCGTTCAGCGCGGCGATCACGGGGGCGATGCCCAGGACCTCGGCCACGGTCAGGTCACCGGCGAGCGGCAGGCTCTGCGGAAGGTAGCCGAGCACGCCGTTGACGGACACGCTGCCGCCACCGGGCCGGTACTCGCCGGCGATCAGCTTGAGCAGCGTGCTCTTGCCCGCGCCGTTCGGGGCGACGAGGCCCGTACGGCCGCCGCCCACGGTGAAGGAGAGGTCACTGAAGACGGGAGTGTCGTCAGGCCAGGAGAAGGACAGGTCGGAGCAGATGATGAACGCATCGGACATGCGAGAGACCTCGTACGTACGTGATCCGGGCGCCGAAGACGCCCGGCGGCGGGACAGGGATTCGGGGAACGACGACGACGGCCACATCGGCGGCGGTCATACGCGCCTGCCGGGGCCGATCAACCTCCGGTATCACCCGGAGATGTCGTCGTCACCTGCCACGTCTGGTCTCCTAGCTTCCGATCACAAGCGTTTCACACCATATCAGCCGTCTCCCGCCCGACCGAAAAGACGATCTTGTGTAGGACGCCACCCCGCCCGCCTCGCCACCTCGACCAGTGGCGACACCGCGGGCGCGGGCGCCACCTCATCACCGTGTTCGTCTGCCGTGTGTGTCACGCTCGCGGCGGACGATCGGTTTCCTTCCCTTGATCGTGGCTTGCCGGAGGGCGGCGATCACCTCGTTGGCCGCGGCCTGCGGCACCTCCACCAGCGAGAATCGCTCAGCGATCTCGATCGCGCCGATGTCGCGCCCGCTCAAGCTCGACTCGCCGGCTATCGCGCCGACCAGGTCCTGCGGCCGGATTCCCGCCCTGCGCCCCAGGTTGAAGAAGAGGCGTGCCATTCCACCCGCCGGGGCGCGAGGGTATCGCTGACCCTCCGGAGCGTCCTCCCTCTGCCCTCGCCGCTTCTCCATGGTGCGCGGGGCCACCTCGGGAATCTCCTCCTCGTCGAGCGCGCCACCACTGGACTCGTGCGCCAGCTTGACGGCGGCGAGCGCCACCTCCATGAGGTCGAACTCGTCGGCGAGTGACTCGACCACCACGTGGAAGGGCTCCAGGTCGTCCTGACGGAGGCATTCCTCCAGCGCGGCGCGGGTGAGCTCCATCCGGCGGGCGTGCAGGTCGGCGACCGTCGGCAACCTCTCCACGGGGATCCGCTGTTTGGTCACCCGTTCTATCGCCTTGAGCATGCGGTGCTCGCGCGGCTCCACCAGGGTCAGCGCCGCTCCCTCACGGCCGGCGCGGCCCACCCTGCCGATGCGGTGGACGTACGCCTCGGGCGCGGACGGGACGTTGTAGTTGACGACGTGGGTGAGCTGTTCGATGTCGAGGCCTCGCGCCGCCACATCGGTCGCGACGAGCAGATCGGCGGTCCCGGCCCGCAACCGCGACATCACGCGATCACGTTGCTCCTGCTCCATCCCACCGTGCAGCGCCTCGGCACGGTAGCCGCGCCCGTTCATGGCTTCCGTGAGCTGGTCGACCTCCTCACGGGTGCGGCAGAAGATGATCGCGGCGGTCGGCGCCTCGATGTCGAGCAGGCGCCCGAGCGCCGCGGGTTTGTGCGCCCTGGCGACCAGGTACGCGCTCTGCTCCACCAACGGCGTCGCCTGGCGCCCCTCCGCCGCGGGGTGCCCCATTTCTATCCGGACCGGGTCGCGCAGGTGACGGCGGGCGATTCCATCGATGCGCGGCGGAAGCGTCGCGGAGAACAGCACTGTCTGACGGTCGTCGGGAGTCGCCGCGAGAATCGCCTCGATGTCGTCGGCGAATCCCATGTCGAGCATCTCGTCCGCCTCGTCCAGCACGACGGTGCGCAGCCCCTCCAGGTTGAGCGTCGTCCGGCCGATATGGTCGAGAGCTCGTCCCGGTGTCGCGACCACGACGTCCACCCCGCGCTTGAGCGCCTGCAGTTGCCGACCGATGGGCGCGCCGCCGTAGATCGGCAGAACCCGGGTACCCAATATGCGGCCATACCGATGGAACGCCTCCGAGACCTGAACGGCCAGCTCACGGGTGGGCACAAGCACCAGCGCCACCGGCCCGGTTCCATCGCCGGGGTGGAGCATCCGTTGAAGCACGGGCAACGCGAACGCCGCGGTCTTCCCCGTTCCCGTCGCCGCCTGCCCGAGCAGATCACGCCCCTGTACCAGCGGGGGAATCGCCGCTTTCTGGATCGGAGTGGGCTCTTCGTATCCCAAAGCGGATAGCACGTCCAGGAGCTCAGATCGGAGCCCCAGATCGGCGAAGGTGGCCTCACTGCCGGTTTCTTTCATGGTCATCGCCGACTCCTCACGAACTCCCACACTTATTTCGACACCTCTGCTCGATCATCTTCTGGAAGGGCGCTCGGGCCTCAGGCGGCCCGTGCCCCCGTACATGGTGTCAGGCCGGTGCGGGGACAGCAGAGTGCGGATATGGGACCCAGCCCCGTCCGGCACGACAGCCGTCGCGGTCCCGCCGTCCGCGACACCGCAGCTCTACCCTTGCGAGGCGCCCGGGAACGTCGCTCGACCGCCGGTCACGCATCACCGCCCTCGCTCTGGGGTACCCGGAAAACATGATGAAGTGGGACAAAAGGGATGACATGCTCGTTCACGGAGAGGAGCCGTTCAACGCCGAGCCGCCCACATGCGCCCTGGCGGAGCGGCTGACCACGCCGCTGGACGCTTTCTACAGCCGCAACCACGGCCCCATCCCCCACATAGACACGGCCACCTGGCGGCTGGAGGTGGACGGGCTGGTCGAGCGGCCGTTGCGACTCTCGCTGGAGGAACTGCGCTCCCGTTTCCCGGAGCGTGAGGTGATCGCGACGCTGCAATGCGCGGGCAACCGCCGTGCCGAACTGATCGCGATCCGTGACATTCCAGGCGAGGATCCCTGGAGATCCGGCGCCATCTCCACGGCTTCCTGGGTCGGGGTGAGCCTCGCCGACGTGCTCGCCGAGGCGGGCCTGCGCCCCGGGGCCGCGCACATCTCCTTCGCGGCGCCGGACGTGGCGCAGCAGGCGGAGCAGGCGTGGCAGGCGGAGCAGGCGTGGCAGGCGGACCTGCCCCGGCACTTCGGAGGCTCCATCCCCGTGGCCAAGGCCACCGCGGGCGAGGTGCTGCTGGCATGGGCGATGAACGGCCACCCGCTGCCCGCCGCCCACGGGGCCCCGCTGCGCGTGATCGTGCCGGGCTGGATCGGTGCCCGCAGCGTGAAATGGCTCGAGCGCGTCACCGCCCGGGCCGATCCCTCGGGCAACTACTTCCAGGCCGTCGCGTACCGCATGCTGCCTCCCGACGCCGACCCGTCCCGGTGCGGCCCGGGGTCCGGCATCCCCCTCGGGCCGGTCGCCCTCACCTGCGACATCCTGCTCCCCGAGCACGACTCCCCCGTGTCTCCCGGACCGACCGAGATCACCGGCTACGCGCTCGCGGGCGACGGCCGCGGCGTCGCCCGAGTGGACGTCTCCCTGGACGCCGGGCGTACCTGGACCCAGGCGGAGCTGGACGCGCCGGCAGGCCCCTGGGCCTGGCAGCACTGGCGCACCACCGTCGTCCTGTCCGAGGGCGAGGCGGACATCGTCGCCCGTGCCTGGGACTCGGCGGGCACCACGCAACCCGAGTCACCGGCGACGCTGTGGAATCCCAGGGGCTACGCCAACACCTCCTGGGGGCGCCTCCACCTCACCTGCCGCTGACCCCGGCGGTCGCGGCCGACACGGCGTCCCCGTCCGCCGCATCGGCACCGCCGGTGACGCACGGCGGGACTCGTCCCGCTAGAGGAGCCGCCTGATCTCGCCGTACGTGCGGTAGAAGCCGCCCCTGCCGGAGGGGCGTACGCCCTCGACCAGGTAACGGGCGCCGGCCTCACGGATGTCCTTGGGGAACTGCACCTTCCACGCCTCGTAGCCCGGGGTGGCCACGTGGACGCGCAACCGCTCGCCTTCGCGTACGCACTCCACGACCACGCCGTCGCCGGCGTGACTGACGGTCTCCAGCACGACCGACGGCTCCACCACCGGCAGCGACGCGGCGGCCTTCACATCGACCGGCTCGGGCACCGTCCCCTCACGCGCGGCGGCGATGGCCGTCTCGCTCGCGTCGATGCAGGCCAGAGAGCCGTCCGTGGTGACGATGTAGAGACGGTCGTCGAGGAACTGCATGGAGAACGCCGACCCGCAGCCGGTGCCGAGCTTCCACAGCCGCTCCCCCGACGCGGCGAAACAGTACACCGAGGAGTGGCTGTCGCCCGCGAAGACGTAGCGGCCCCCGGGCGAGGTCGCACAGGAGTAGACGCCCCCGTCGCACCTGTACACGGCCTCGACGCGGCCGTCGCTCTTGGCCAGGCGGTGGACGGCACTGCGAGCGGTCGCGGCGTAGACCGCGTCCTCCTCCTGCCAGCCGAACAGCACCTGGTCGGCCGACGAGGTGTGCCAGACGAGGGCGCCGTCGGAGGCGTCGTAGCGGGCCACGCCACCGGAGTGGCCGTGGTAGACCGCGTCCTCGTCGCACCGGACCATCCAGGCGTAGTCCCCCTGGCCCGTACGCGCCCACTGGAACTCGTCCTCGTAGTCGATCGTGGTGATCCGCCCGGCGCGGTCGGACACGCCGAGGACGCCGTCGTGGATGTCGAGCCAGTAGATGTCGACCTCGGCGGCGATCTCGTAGGCCGCCCTCGGCACCTTGCCGCTCAGGTCGTACACCTTGCCGTCGTCGCAGCCCGCGTAGATCCAGAAGTCGTCGGCCACGATGCACTTGACGCCGTCCGGGAGGCGGAAGCGGCCGGTCACGATCCCGGAGTGCGTGACGGTGTACACGTCGCCGCGCTGGTTCCCGACCCAGCAACGCTCCTCGTCCACGAAGATGCCGAAGGCGGAGGCACCGCTGTCGAAGCGCCAGAGGACCGGCGCCTGCTGCGCCGTGGAGCGGGTGCTCGCGATGGTCCTGTGAGTGACCGGCCTGCGCTGGCGCACGCCGCGAACCGCCGAGGCGTAGCCCTTGCGCACCTTCTCGTTGATCTTCTTGGCCGCCGCGGCCCGTGCCTTCTCCTCGGTGGGGAAGTCGGTGATCTTGGTCTGGCCCACCTCGCCGATGCGACCGTACGTGATGGTCACCCGCGTTCCGGAGACGATGGTCTCGTAGAACTTGTGCGCTCCGCCGCCGTCCTCAGACAGCTCAAGGTAGGTCATGTCCGCCTTCTCCAGATAAGACCGGCTTGATCGATTGATCGGGAGGTTAGAGGACGGCGGCGACAATCCGCGGTGAGCGATCGGGTCGGCGGCTCTCACCTGCGGTGGCGCCGGATCAGTACGGACACATTCACCGGCTGTCCGTGCTTCACCTCACCAGAGCCCGGCGCCGGAGCCTCCGGGAAGCGGGAGCGTGGCCACCACCTGCGTCCCCCGATCGGCGTCGGTGCCGGTCACGGCGGCCTCGGTGATCAGGCAGGTGCCGCCCAGTTCGGCGGCGCGTTCGCGCATCGAGGTGAGGCCGACTCCGGAGCGCCGGATCCCGGGCAGCCCCTTGCCGTCGTCGCGCACCCGCACGACCAGCGCGTGCTCCGAGCGGGCCAGCGTTACGGTGGCCCGGGTGGCGTCGGCGTGCTTGCGCACGTTGGTCAGCGCCTCCTGCGCGATCCTGTAGGCCGCCACCTCCACCGCCGCCGGCAGGTCGCGGGTCTCGCCCTCCACCTTGACCTGGACGGACGGCCCCGGCTCCGCCGCGAGCGCGCGCACCGCCCCGGGCAGGCCGAGGTCGTCGAGGCTGGGCGGGCGCAGGCCGTAGACCAGCTCGCGGACCTCCTGGCTGACCGAGTCCATGCTGCTGCGCAGGTCCCGCAGCATCCCGTCAGCCGAAGACGGCGCGTCGCGCAGGCGCAGCCGGGCCATGTTCAATGTCATCGACATGCTGGCGAGTGCCTGGCCGAGGCCGTCATGCAGGTCGCGGCGGAGCCTGCGCCGCTCCTCCTCGCGCGCGCTCAGGATGCGCTCCCGGGAACGCTGCAGGTCGGCCGCCAGCAGTACGGCGTGCGCGACGTCCGCGACGTACAGGGTCGCCGTTCCGATCAGCCGCTCGGTGTAGGCGGCGGAGAAGCGGCGCGGTCCGGGCGGCCCGATCAGCATCCGGCCGACCGGCTCGCCGTGCCACACCAGCGGCACGACGCGCGGGTCCGGCCCGGGCGCGCCCAGCTCCACCCGCATGCCCGACGCGCCGACCTCGACGACGACGCCGGTGACACCGAGGCCGTCGTGCACCACCGCCGTGACAGCGGCCAGCGCGTGCACCGGCTCGGTCTCGCCGACCTCGCGGGCCAGCCTCCTGGCCAGTTCCTCGGGCTGGCCGTGCTTGCCGTACAGCATCACGTCCGTGAGGCGGCGCAGGCGCGTGCGCAGCGGCTCGAAGAACGCGCCCGCCGCCAGCGCGGCGACCAGCCCCGCCACCTGGTCATAGCCCGACACCAGCAGCGCGGCCAGGGCGCCGGTGCCGAAGTACACCGCGCCGACGGCGGCGATCAGGCCGGTCGCGATGACGGTCCGGCTGATGACGGTGTCGATGCCGTACAGGCGGTATCGCAGCACCGCGAACGCGATCGCCACCGGAATCAGCCCGGTCCAGATTGTCGCCGGCAGCCAGTAGTCGTTGCCGAGCAGCACGAACAGCGCGTAGATGACGAACGCGACCAGCGGCCAGGCGATCTGCCTGCGCGCCGTCGGGGACGCGTGCCGCAGCCGTACCACCAGGGAGAGCACGGCGAGCACCATGCAGGCGTTGACCAGCAGGGTCAGTGAGCCCATCAACGCCGTGTGGTAGGGAGCCAGGGCCTCGATCGCCAGCGGATTCGGAATGACCACCGGCCAGCGGTACGTGCTCGCGGGCGGCGTCGGCCGCACGATGTTGCACGCGCCGTAGGCGACGATCGTGACCACACTGACGATCACCACCGGCAGCCAGCGGCGGGAGGGCAGGCGGTCGTCCGGCGAGAGCAGCGGCACGAGGGCGGACAGCGTGCAGGCTCCGACCGTCCAGCCCGCGATGGCCAGGATGCGCAGCCACCCCGCACTCGCCAGGTGGCCGGCCGACGCCTGCATGAGCTGCAGCGCGGTCATCATCAGGTTGACCGCGCAGGCGAGGCCGCCGACACACATCAACCAGGCCAGTTTCAGGCGGGGACGGTACGCGATCAGGAACGCGCCGATCAGGGGGAACATCAGTCCCGCGCCCTGGTCGGGCACCGTGGGCGGCCACGGCGCCCACTCCTTCGGCAGCGAAAACTGGATCACAGTGCCGCCCACGGTCAGGGACACCGACAGCACGGCCGACACGGCGGACACCCCCCGCGCCCACGCCCACGCCACCCGCCGGGCGTCCCCGTCTGCCTTCACTGCCCGCATCCCCCGCAGAAACCTCACCGCCCGTAGCCGGCGGGTCGACCCGGCCGAACCCGTAGGCGATCACCACGAGCCGCACCCGGTCCAGCAGGCCGGGACGGTCCGGCGGCACCCCCACCGCCCCCGGCACGATGGCCTCCGCCGTTCCACGGCCTCGACGACGTGCCGGCTCGTCGGTCCCCTGCGGGTGCCGATCATTCATCCGTCCAGGTCAAGCCGCATGCCGGTACTCCCTCAGAACACCGTCGAGTTTCCGACGGTGTCATCGGGGACGGTGTCATCGGGGTGGCCGACGCACAGGCGGGAAGCGGCCCCTACACGAATTCGGTGACCGCTGTGACCCCCACGAGTTCAAGACGCTCATTTTCGCACATTTCATGCCATAACCGGATCATGCGGGTCGCGGTGCCGCACCTCGGCCGCGTGTTCCGCGAGACGCCGCGGGGGCGAGGAACGCGAGGTTGCCATGCCGCCTCGGGACGCGCCTCCGGAGCGGTGCGGGCTGGGCGCCCGACGGCACCGCGCTCACCCCTCCTTGGGCATCGCGGCCAGGTTGAGAACGTCGTAGTCGTCGCCCGGCTCGACCGTCCTCGTCCTGCATCCGGTGGCCTGAGGAGCCGGAGACGGGCTCAGCTCCGGCCGTCCCTTCCGCTGCTCGCCCGCCGCCGGGGCGCAGGTCCGCTTCACCTCGATGCCGGCCGCGTTCCAGAAGAAGACCTGGGTGGGCGACGACGAGGTGCCCTGCCCGTACGAGCCCGACCTCCCGTCCGGGCTGACCGCCGTGATCCCGCCCGCCTTCCCCGTGACGAGGTCGTAGATCATGCTCGTCGTATCGCGATACACCTCGACGAAGCGGTCACCGTAGATCTCCGGTTGCGTCATATGCCACGGCACGCGCCTGCGGTCAGAACCGTCGACGCGCATGGCGACGGCTTCCCCGCCCTGGCGGCCGACGCACCACTCGGAGGAGCAGCGCAGACCGGTGGTGCCCGGCGGCGGGGTGATGGTCCGCCGCGCGCCGGTGCGCAGGTCGACCAGCAGGTCCTGGTTGGCGGCTACCTGCCCCGTCTCGATGTCGCTCTCCGCCGGCACATTCCGGGCCCAGGGCCACGACGCCAGCCACAACCCGTCCGTTCCCGGGATCTTCTCGGCCTCGCCGCCGCCGATCGGCATGCGGTAGACGCCGCCGATCCGGACCGACCAGACGACGTGGTCGCCGGTCACCCCGAAGCGGTCGATCTCCGCGAGATCGCCGGTCACCTCCCCGACCCGGATCGGGTCCCCTCCCTGCCGGGGGACCACCCAGAAGTCCGCCCACCTCTCCGGAATGCTCGGCTTCCTGCCGTACCACACGATGAAGTCCTCACCCACCTCCGCGTTCTGCGCGATGTACCCCTCGCCTCCCGGCGCCATCGTGGTGAGGACCCGGCTGCGGCCCGTCTTCGTGTCGTAGACCTCGAGCCGCTCAGGCCTTTCGAGCGACGGCTCCGCGGTGAGGAGGATCTCGGTGGGCCCGAGCGCGGTGACCGGGCGGTAGGAGAATCCGTCCGCGGACTTCTTCGGCATCGACGCGACCGCTCCTGGCCAGACCGTACGCGCGCCCTCGCCCTGCCGGGCGGCGTCGTCGGCCGCCCGCTCCGGCGCACCGGGGGTCGCCGACGCCGCGCCCGGTCCCGCGACGTCCGTACGCTGCGCGGCGCGGACAACGGCGGTTACCCCGAACGCGACGGCCACGATCCCGGTGACGGCCAGGGCCGCCCGCACGCGCACGCGGTGGCGCGGACCGCGGTCACGGCGCCGGGCGAGGGTCTCACCGAACTCGGCCGGTTCCGGTGCGCCCTCCGCGGCACTTCTGGCCGCTCCGATGGGGTCCTGCTCCGTGCTCACGCTTCCTCCATCATCGACCGGCGCCGGATCCGCAGCTTGTCCAGAGCCCGCGAGGCCGGGCCGCGTACGGTCCCCGGCGAGTTGCCGAGGATCCCGGCGATGTCCGCGTCGGGCAGGCCCGCATGCTAACGAAGCGCGAGCACCCGCGACCACGAGACCGTAGTGGGACAGCGCGCCGCCCTCGCCCGGCCGACCTGACGCCGCGCGCCACCTCATGCCGCCGCACTGTGATCGCCGCGCGAAACGGCCTCTTAACGCTCCGGAAACCCTTGAAACTTAACTGGTTAAGTTCTTTACTTGGGCTTCCGGGCGCAACGCCGCCCGGGCGTCCCGGCAATCCAGGGAGACATGATCCATGAACCCCCCACCCCCCACTGCCCGTCGCCGTCCCCTACTCGTCTGGACCACCGCGCTGGCGATGGTCATGGCAGTAGCCGGCCTCGTGACGATGAGACCTCCCGCCGCGGAGGCCACCCCCACCGGATTCGCCTACCGGTGCGGCGTGAACTTCTGCCTCGACGGCAAGAAGTTCTACTTCGCCGGCGCCAACACCTACGACCTGTTCACCTACGGCAGCGCCTCGGGTGACACCGAAACCCAGTACATGGACAAGTCGCGTATCGACGCCCAGTTCGCCCGACTGCAGGCCGACAAGGTCACCGTGCTGCGCACATGGCTCTTCAACCACGAGAGCTGGCACGGCTTCGAGACCGAGAAGGGGGTCTACAACGAGCAGCAGTTCGCGCTCTTCGACTACATCATCCAGTCCGCCAAGAATCATGGCGTCAAGCTGCTACCGGTGTTCGAGAACTACTGGGAGGCCTACGGCGGCGTCGACACCCGCCTGCGCTGGGAGGGGCTGTCGGGCGGGCACCCGGCGCGCGCGGCCTTCTTCGACAAGACCAGGTGTTCGGGCTGCTTCACGTCCTACAAGAACTACGTCGGCTACGTGCTCAACCGCACCAACCACTACAGCGGCCTGAAGTACAAGGACGATCCGACGATCTTCGCGTGGGAACTCATGAACGAGCCGCGCTACCAGGGCGTCAGCGCCGAGGAGAACCAGTCCGGCGTCACCCTGCGCGCGTGGGTGGACGAGATGGGCGCCTTCGTCAAGGGCATCGATCCCGACCACATGCTGGGCACGGGACTGGAGGCCCACGAGACGCGGTACGGCTTCGGCGGCGATGAGGGCAACCCCTTCGTCTACATCCACCAGTCGCCGTACATCGACTTCACCTCCGCGCACCCCTACCCGACCGAGGACTGGGCGGCCCTGACCATCGCCCAGACCCAGGAACTGGTCCGCACCTGGATCCGCGAGTCCCACGAGATCGTCGGCAAGCCCTTCTACATGGGTGAGTTCAACGTGCACAACGTGGATCGGACCCAGTGGTGGAACGCCATCTTCCAGGCGTTCGAGGACGCGGGCGGCGACGGCACGGGGTTCTGGTGGTACCAGGACCGCGGCATCGACGGCAAGTTCGGCGTCTCCCAAGGGGCGCCGGAGTTGGCGGCCTTCCGCGCCCACTCCGACCGGCAAGCCGCGAAGAACGGCACCGCTCCCTCACCCAGTGCGAGCCCGTCGGCGTCTCCGTCGGCGTCTCCGTCAGCGTCTCCGTCAGCGAGTCCCTCGGCGTCACCGTCGCCGAGCCCGTCGCCGTCAGCCTCGCCCTCCACCGACCCGACGGCATGCACCGTGACGTACCGGCTGTCGGACTGGGGACACAGTTTCAACGCCGACGTGACGATCAGGAACAACGGCACCTCGGCCGTCGACGGCTGGACGCTCACCTTCTCCTTCCCTGGCGGCCAGACCATCAACTCGATCTGGAACGCCAGAGCCACCCAGAGCGGCCGGCAGGTCACCGCGGTCAACGAGTCGTGGACGGCCACCGTCCCGGCGGGCGGGACCGTCAACTTCGGTCTGAACGGCAACTCGTCGCCCGGCACCAACGGTGTCCCCACCGCCTTCACCCTCAACGGCACCACCTGCGCCAAGGCGTCCTAGTCAGTGCCGGACACGACCTAGCGCCCCTCCCGCCGATCTCTGCCCCGTCGCGTCGCCCGGGGCGGCATCGCCGCGTTGCCGCCCCACCACTTGGAGCATGAGGGCGTAGGACTGCGTGGACAGCTCGTCCTGAACGTCGTCTCACCGTGAACTCCTACCTGAACCGGTTAGCCGCGAATTTCCGGGCACGACCCTGGCAGCTTCCCCCGAAGGTCCCGGCAGCGGCAGTGCTGGTTACGGGCCGCTTCCTCGGCGTTTCGAGGCGTGTTCGGTCGGCATGTCCGGGTCATGGAGCGGACCAAGCGATAACGCGCCGTTGACACCGATCGTGTCGCCTCCTAGATTTACCGCCACTTATCCGGTTAAGCGTTCTGGTTCATCCCCCGACAATCCAGGAGGACACCGTGCACAAGCGCCTCACGGCCACAGTGACTGTCATCGCGATAAGCCTGCTGGCCAGTGCTTGTACGACCGCTTCCGGCCCGAAACCGAAGCAGGCTCCGGACGCAGGACCGGCCACGCTCACGTTTTGGATGACCGGTTCAGAAGACGAGGCCCTGGCTGTGCAGAAGGCCGCGGACCTCTACACGCGGAGCCACCCCGATGTGAAGATCAAGGTCTCGGCACTGAGCTGGGACGACGGTCACGCCAAGGTCCTCGCGGCGGCCACGAGCAAGACCGGGCCCGACATCGTCTCCGGAGGCCTGTCGTGGGGCATCGAGTTCGGCGCCCTCGGCGGCATGGTCGACCTGCGTGAGCAGGGCGTTCCCGACGCGATCCAGAGCAAGACCCAGCAGGGCGTGTGGGAGTCGATCACCTCGCGTGACGGAGCGGTCTACGGCACGCCGCTCGACATGACGGTCTACCTGACCTACTACCGCAAGGACCTGCTGGAGAAGTCCGGCATCGAGCCGCCCAAGACCTGGGACGAGCTCACCGCCGCCCTGGGCAAGCTCGAGGCGGACGGCGTCAAGGTGCCGTACTCGATGGACTGGGGCAACGTCGACTGGCTGCAGTACTTCAACTTCCTGCGCCAGGCAGGGGGCACGCTCTACACGCCGGACTGCGAACCCGCGCTGAACAGCGACGCGGGCGTCACCGCCCTCAACTTCTGGGCCGACCTGTACAGGAAGCACAAGGCGCCGACCCAGACCGCCGAGGCACCGGCCGCACTGGCCAACGGCGTCGCGATGGTGTCCGGCGGCAGCTGGCAGATCAAGGCCATCGACACCGCTCAGCCAAAGATGAAGGGCAAGTGGGCCACCGCGCCGCTGCCGGCGGGACCCGGCGGAGCCGGCGCCTTCATCGGCGGCCGGATCGTCGGCGTCATGTCCTACAGCAAGCACGCCGCGCAGGCCGCCGACTTCATCACGTCCCTCTACACCCCCGAGGCGGTGAAGGCCATCACCGATGCCGCCGCGACGCGCGGGGTTCTATGGATCTCACCCCTGACGGACAACATCGGCAACCTGCCCGCCACGTCCGACCAGATCGAGGCGATCAAGGCCGCCTTCGCCAGCGGGTACGGGCCGCCCAACTGCTCCGGCTGGGAGACCAGCCAGGCCGAGGTGACCAAGAAGCTGCAGGAGGTCATCTACGGCAAGTCCGACGCCAAGACCGCTCTGGACGCCGCCGCCAAGATCATGGAGCAGAACGCCGGCTGATCGCGTGCTCCCGCTCCTCCGCCGGCCGTGCTCTCACGCGCGGCCGGCCTCAACCACCGAAAGGGGACACGATGGCCACCGCTGCCGTCGATCACCGCATGGGGCCCCACGCCGGTACCGGGGCCCGGCGCGTGCGACGATCCATGACGTCCTACGTGATGCTTCTGCCGTTCCTGGCACTGTTCGCGGGCTTCCTGATCTGGCCCCTGCTCAACTCCCTCTACCTGAGCCTCACCACGTTCAATGGAGTCAAGCCGCCTGAGTTCGTCGGTCTGGCCAACTTCCTGCGTCTGTTCCAGGACGAGCGCTTCCTGCACGCGCTGTCCAACACCCTGGTCTATGTGCTCACGGCCGTGGTGCTCACCACCGCGTTCGCGCTGGTGCTGGCTCTCGCGTTCCGGGGGCAGGGCTGGGGTGACCGCATCATGCGGACGGTCTTCTTCCTTCCCTCGGTGACGTCCACGATCGCCTTGTTCCTGATGTGGCGCTGGATCTTCGCCGCGGAGGACTATGGCCTGGCCAACACGGTGATCGGCTGGCTCGGCGGCGACCCGGTGGCCTGGCTGGCGACCCCCTCACTGACCATCCCCATCATGGTGCTGATGGCCGCCTGGTCCGGCATGGGCTACGCCATGGTCATCTTCGTCGCCGGCATCAACACCATCCCCGAGGAGTACTACGAGGCGGCGAAGCTCGATGGAGCGACCACCTGGCAGCAGTTCACCGGCGTCACTCTGCCGCTGCTGCGCCCGGTCACCACCTACGTCGTCGTCACCACGATGATCTCCGCCTTCCAGGTATTCGAGGCGGTCTACATCGTCTTCCGTCAGGTCAGCAACGTCGGCGGAGTGCTCGACTCCGGGCTCATGATCGTGCCCTACCTCTACGACATGGGCTTCACCAAGTTCCAGCTCGGCTACGCCTCCGCGATCGCCTGGGCCCTCTTTCTGATCATTTTCGCCATCAGCCTGGTGCAGCTGCGCATCGGCCGTACCACGAGGGAGCTGTGATGCCCGTCGCCGTCCAACCGCGGGCGCCCCGTACGGCACCGTCCGCGCAGGGCGGCGCCCACAGCCGCCCGCGGCCGACCGGCTCCCGCGCACGGTGGGCGAAGGCGCCCCTCTACCTGCTCGCGATCACCATGATCGTCCCGTTCTACTGGATGGCGATCACGGCCTTCAAGCCGGTCTCGGAGATCACGCGCAACCCCCCGTCGTTCATCCCGCAGAGCCCGACGACCGTCGGCTTCAGCGACCCTGAATGGAACCCCACGGCTGACAATCCCGGACATGTCGCCGGCCTATTCCAGCGCTTCACCGAGGTCGATCTCGGCTTCTGGCGCTTCGCGATCAACAGTGTGGTCGTCGCCACGGCGATCACCCTGCTCGCCCTGCTCACCGCCTCCCTGGCCGCCTACGTCATCACCAAGCACGCCGTCAGGGGCCGAAAAGTGATCTTCCTGATGATCCTCGGCTCGATGATGATTCCCTGGCAGGCCACGCTGGTCCCCAACTACCTGGTGGTACGCAACCTCGGCTGGACCGACAGCTACCTCGGCTACATCGTCCCGGCGATACCCAAGGCGTTCGTCGTCTTCTTCCTCGTGCAGTACCTACAGTCGATTCCGAACGACCTCATCGAGGCGGCCAGGATCGACGGCGCCGGGGAATGGCGCATCTGGTGGCAGGTCGTCATGCCGTTGCTACGGCCTGCGCTCGCCGCCATGTCGATCTTCGTGATGCTCAACGAATGGAACAACTTCCTCTGGCCGTTGATCATCGTGGAGAGCGACCAGATGGCCAATCTGCCCGTGGCGCTGGCTCGGCTCAACTCCGCCTTCACCGGAGCCCAGCACATGGGAGTGATCATGGCCGCGTCGCTGCTCGCCTCGCTGCCGACGGTCGTCTTCTTCCTGCTGTTCCAGAAGCACTTCACTCGCGGCATCGCCATGTCCGGCCTCAAGGGCTGACCTCACCGGCCGCCATCCTCACCGAACCGGATCACCTGGGTAGGCCGCACCGACTGGGGCCGGCAGGCGGAGGCGACCGACTCGCGCGGCGCCGCCGCCCCGGTCCCGCTCCAGGAAGTGTCCGCCGGACCCGACCGAGGCCCCGGACGCCGTGAGGCGCCCGACACCCCCCAACCACTCCGAGGAGCACCGTATGAGACGAACACGGGCGGCCGTCATGGCCGTCGCACTGGTCGCCGGGCTGGTCGCCGCTGCCCCCACGGCGGCCGCCACGACCGGGAACACCGGATTCGTCACCCGCCAGAGCGACCGTCTCGTCCTGGCCGGCAAGCCCTTCCGGTTCGCCGGGACGAACAACTACTACCTGATGTACGCGTCCACGGCGATGGTCGACGACGTCTTCGCCCGGGCCAAGGCCGCCGACCTTTCGGTGATCCGCACCTGGGGTTCCCTCGACATCGGTAATCAGGACGGATCGCACTCGATCCACCACAAGGAGAACGGCGTCTACTTCCAGTACTGGAACGGGACGAAGCCCGTCTACAACGACGGCGCCGACGGCCTGGAACACCTGGACTACGTGCTGTGGAAGGCCCGCCAGACCGGCGTCAAACTGCTCATCCCGTTCGTCAACAACTGGAGCGCCTTCGGCGGCGTGGACCAGTACGTCCGCTGGGCGGGCGGCGACCACCACGACGATTTCTACACCGACCCCGTGATCAAGGGCTGGTACAAGGACTGGATCAGCCATCTGCTCAACCGGGTCAACCCGCTGACCGGCATCGCCTACAAGGACGACCCGACGGTCATGGCCTGGGAACTGGCCAACGAGCCGCGCTGCAAGGGCTCGGGCAACTACCCGACCTCGCCCTCCTGTGCCACCTCCACCCTCACGGCATGGGCCGACGAGATGTCGCGGCACGTGAAGTCCGTGGACTCCAGACACCTGGTGAGCGTCGGCGACGAGGGCTTCTACTGCCACCCCGACGGGTCCGACTTCACGGAGGACTGCTCGGAGGGGGTCGACACCGTCGCCCTGGCCAGGCTGCCCGCGATCGACCTGTTGTCCCTGCACCTGTACCCCGACCACTGGAGCAAGGACGCCGCCTGGGGCACCACCTGGCTCAGACGGCACCTGGCCGATGGCCGCAGGATCGGCAAGCCCGTGGTGCTCGGCGAGTTCGGGCTCCAGGACAAGACGACCCGCAACCCCGTCTACAGGCGGTGGCTTGACACCTTCGTCCTCGGCGGCGGCGCCGGGTTCACCTACTGGATGATCGCCGGAGCGCGGGACGACGGCATGCTCTACCCCGACTATGACGGCTTCACCGTCTATTGCCCGAGCCCGGTATGTCGGACCGTGACCAACGCCTCGGCCGTGATGCGCGGACGCCTGCCCCTCTTCCCGCCCGTGGCCGACGACGACGCCGCCGTCACCCCGTACGGTGCGGCCGTCACCGTCGACGTGACGACCAACGACACCGCCTACGGCGCCAGGGTCGTGCCCGACAGCATCGACCTCGCCCCGGCGACCGCGGGACGCCAGGCCGACCTGACCGTCCCCGGCGGCACCTTCACCACGTCCTCGGGCACGGTGACCTTCACCCCCGCCGCCGGCTTCAACGGCCGGGCAACCGCGACCTACACCGTGCGCGACTCCTGGCGCCGGATCTCCGACCAGGCCGAGATCGCCGTGGTCGTCAGACCGGACCCGAGCGCCGCGATCACGCTGTTCTCCTTCGAGGACGGCGTGCAGGGCTGGGCGGCGGGAAGCTGGCAGACCGACGCCGGGACCGTGGCCGAGTCCGACGAGTACGCCGGGGACGGCACGCACAGCCTCCGCGTGGATGCGACCGGCGGCGGCTGGTTCGGCGCCGCGCTCACCGAACCGGTCGACCTGTCCACGAAGAGCACCCTGAAGCTGGATCTCACGTCCGGGGCGGCGGGCACCTC
This sequence comes from Microtetraspora sp. AC03309, assembly GCF_020826795.1. Taxonomy (NCBI): domain Bacteria; kingdom Bacillati; phylum Actinomycetota; class Actinomycetes; order Streptosporangiales; family Streptosporangiaceae; genus Microtetraspora; species Microtetraspora sp. AC03309. The sequence goes on from NZ_JADDIL010000039.1 coordinate 69,839, forward strand.
CACCAGCGTCGCCTTCCAGACCGGACCCGGCCACACCTGGTGCCAGTCCGCCTGGGGATACCAGAACCCCGGCACGACCGCCACGGTGAAGATCGACCTGATCTCCGGGCTGTCCTGCACGAGCGAGGACCTGAAGGACGTGCGCGGCGTCTTCGCCTGGTTCAGCCCAGGGACCTTCCATCTCGACCGCGTACGCGCCGAATGACCACAGTCGCGGGCGCCGCGCGATGCGGCGCCCGCACCGGGCACGGAGCCCCCGTGCGTCTGCTCGACAACCCTGTCAAGAACTACGTCCGGGGATCGCGGACGGACGCATGCCGTTCACCGCGCCGGCCGGTAACTGCATGGCGACGCCTGGCGGTCACTCCTGTGCCGAGAGGGCGCCTCGGCCGGCGAGGCCGGGGGTCTCCTCCTGGCCGAAGGCGATCACGATGTACCTGCCGTTGGCATAGCTGACCACAGGCCGCTGGAGCGTCTCACCCACCCGGCGGGCGACCGCCTGGAACAACTCCACCATCTCCGGCGTGTCGGCGCTCACCCTGAACCGTCCGTTGGCGACGAGCTGCTGGGCGACGACGGAGGAGAAGTTCGCCTCGGCCCGGACCTTCTCCTCCGCGCTCAGAGGGGTCCGCCGGAGTGCGGGTTGTGCGCCGAGGGGATGGGTCATCCCTGATCTCCTTAGGATCGCCAGGCCGGGCCTCCCAGCATGCCATTCGCGCCTCCCGCGCTGGAACCTCCGACCTGCGCGGTCGGACGGGCAGGTTCCCGGCCGGCGGTACGCCGATCTGGATGTCGACGCACGCCACGAGACCGTCTCCCTCGACGGCGCCCCGATCCGCGTCGATGATCACGACCGTCCCGGCCACGATGCCCGGCAGGGCCGGTCCGGCAGACTGTGCGGGTGCTGGATCCCACGCTTTCAGGCGAACTCGACACCGTTCCCCGTTACGACCGCTTCGCCACCGTCGACGAGGTCCACGAGAGCCTCACCGCTCTGGCGGCCGCCCATCCCGGGACCGCCACGCTCCGCCGCATGGGCACCTCTCGGCTCGGCGAGCCGATGCTCTGCCTCACCGTGGGCGAGGGCCGGAACCACGCGATCGTCGCGGCCGGACCGCACCCCAACGAGCCCATCGGCGGCCTGACCGTCGTCCATCTGGCCGGCCGCCTGTGCGCGGACCCGGACCTGCGCGGGTCGTACACATGGCACATCGTGGGCTGCCTCGACCCCGACGGCACCCGGCTCAACGAGGGCTGGTTCGCCGGGCCGTACACGAAGGCGCACTACGGCAGGCACTTCTACCGGCCCGCGGGCGCCGAACAGGTCGAGTGGACCTTCCCGTTCTCCTACAAGCGGGCGTACTTCGACCGGGTCATGCCCGAGACGCTCGCGCTGATGCGGCTGATCGACACGACCCGGCCGGCCTTCATGACCACCCTGCACAACAGCGAACTGGGCGGCGTCTTCTACTACCTCTCACGGCCGGAGCCCGCGCTGCAGGCCGTGCTGACCGCGCTCCCCGGCCGCTACGGGTTGCCCCTGCACGCGGGCGAGCCCGAGCACCCGGCGATCACCCGGATCGGAGAGGCCGTCTTCCTCAGCCCCCGGATGGAGGATGTCTACGACTACACGGAGGCGCTCGGCCAGGACCCGACTCCCCTCATCACGGGGGCCGCGAGCGACTCCCACGCGGCGCGGTACGGCACGCTCTGCATGATCGCCGAAATGCCGTACTGGATCGACCCGACGGCGGGCGACACCACGCCGACGGCCCACGTCTACGCCGACCTCGTCCGGGCGCAGGCCGCCGACCTCCGCTCCGCGCACGTCGTGCTCGACGAGGCGCTGAACGGCGTGGCCGGCGACGTGGTGAGCGGGTCGCCCTTCCTGCGCGCGAGCCGGCACTTCATCCCCCTGCTCGCCGAGATGGCGACGGCGGGAGAGCAGCGGGCCGGCGCCCCCGAGAACGCCCGTCAGGCGACCACCGCCGAGTTGTCGTCGCGCCGGGGCCTCGTGCACAGCTACCGGCTGCGCTTCGGCGGCATGCTGCTGCGGGCGCTCGAAGGCGAGGTCGCGATCGGGAACGGCACGCCCTCCATCCGGCGGCACCTGAGCGCCCTGTCCGAGACGTACGACGAGTGGTGCGCCGACGCCGAGGCCGGCACTCCCAGCCAGACCATCCCGATCGAGCACCTCGTGGCGCTGCAGTACGGCGCCGTCCTCGCGGGGGCCGCGCACGCCGCCAGATGACCGGCGGCACCACCGAGATCGAGACCGAGGTCACCGACCTGCACGCCATGGCCGACATCCTGCGCCGCGTCGGCCTGCGCGAGGTCCGCTACCAGGAGAATCATCGCGAGGAGTGGCGCCTGGACATCCGCGGCGAGCGGTCCGGCCTCCGGAGATGATCAAGTGGTAGGAGGACGTGCACGCGTCTGTGCGAGCATCGTGGCCATGAGCGATGAGTGGAGACCACGGTCCTGGCGCATGCCCGACGGTGGAACCCTGGTCGAAGGGCCGGCGTTCCCCCTGCGCCCCGCCGGCCCGGACCTCCGCGGTTCCGAAGGCGAGTCCCTGACCGAGGAGCGCACCTACTACCGGCTGGACCCCGAGGGGAGGCTGGAGAGGAGCTTCGAGGCGACGGACTGGTCGCTGGAGTACGAGCAGGGCGTCCAGACCTACCACGTCGAGGGGAGCGCGCTGCTCCGTCTCTACGCCACCCACGACTGCTACTCCGACGAACGCGTGCACCGCGCCGATGTCGAGCGGGAGGGCCTGGTGCCCCTCCCACCCGAGGAGGCCCCCTCTGCCGGGCAGGTCCGCGTCCTCGCGGCAGAGAACCGGGAACGGATGCGGGCCGAGGGGCTGCGGACGAGGCATCCGGACTGGCCGGACGGAGGATGCCGTTAGGCGGTGCGCCGGACCAGGGGTCCAGCCGGGATACGGCCGGAAGCGGTCACAAGTGAATCATGGTCGCTGGTGGCGACCGTGGAGACGCCCGTCAGGAACCGCCGCCGGGAGATGCCGGTCCTGTGGGAAACCGAGCCGCCCGGCCGGGCGCGCCGGTCGCCGACGTCACCGGGCGGGCCGGGCGTCGGGACCGGCGGGGTCGAACTCCGGTCGGCGATCGATACGCGCGCGGTCGGCCTCGGACCCGAAGTGGTAGTCGATCTTCCGGGTGGCCTCCGCCCACTCCCGCATCGTCCGCACGGGCGCCAGCGTGCCGGCCACGAACGGATCGTGCCAGCGTTCGACGGCACGCCGCCACAGCTCCGCCGGGGAGTCCATCAGCACGTTGCCGACCGTCCCCTCGTAGGCCGCCATCGCCCGCACGGCTCCGTCCGGCTCGATCTGCAGCACGGGGAAGAAGCTCCCGTTGCGGATACGGTCGGGGTGCATCTGCAGCGCCAGGTTGTCCGTCGCGCTCACCTGCACGGACGGCGGGGCCAGGGAGCGCAGGCGCGCGCCGTACTCACCGCTTCCCAGCAGCGCGACCTGATCGTCGGAGAGCAGTTCGTGCTCCGCGAATCCGGCACGGCTGGCGAGCCCCTCCGGCACCACCGCCCCGAACGAGATGGACCCCAGCTCGGGGAACCTGGGTGCGATGGCGGTACAGAAGTCCTCGACCTGGTGGAGGTTGCTGCGGACCACGACGCAGTCGATCCCGAAGGAGAGGCGTTCCCTCCCGTCCAGTCGCCGCTCCCGGGCCGCCTCGTCCAGGAGTTCCAACGCCCGGACCGCCCGGTCGAACGATCCGCGCCGGCCGCGGATCCGGTCATGCACCTCCGGCGTGGCGCCGTCGAGACTCACGCTCACGCTGGAGAAGGCCCGCGCGATGTCATCGATCATTTCGGGGCGCAGTGACCAGCCGCTCGTGAAGAGCGCGACCCTCGTCCCGGCGGCGGTCATCCGCTCGGCGACCTCGACGATGCCACGCACCAGAAGGGGCTCCCCGCCGGCGATGGAGACGCCGTACGGTTCCATCGCGATGATGGCGTCGGTGACACGGAGCATCTCCTGGTGGTCCAGCTGGCGGGTCGGACGGCGCCCGGACTCCGAGTAGCAGTGGGAGCACCGGAGCGGGCAGGCGTAGGTGACATCCCAGATGATCTCGAGCGGACGGTCGGGTATTTCCATGGCTGCGCTCCTCACGCGGGACGGGCCGGACCGGCCCTGGGTACGGGAGAACTCTCGGCGGTCTCCCCGGCGCACCGCGGGCCGCGCTCTCCTGGCGCGGGGACGCCCCCGGTCCGTCAGGAAGTGACGGCGAGGAACTGGGTGGCGGCGAGTTCGGCGTAGAGCGGGTCCGAGGCGACCAACTCGGCGTGGGTGCCGATGGCCTGGACCGTGCCCCCGTCTATGACCACGATCCGGTCGGCGAGCGCGACCGTGGACAGCCGGTGCGCCACGACCAGCACCGTCGTCGTCCGCGCGGCCTCGGCCACGGTGTCCCGCAGTGCCGCCTCGTTGACGGCGTCGAGTTGCGAGGTGGCCTCGTCCAGCAGCAGCAGACGGGGGCGGCGCAGGAGCGCACGGGCGATGGCCACGCGCTGGCGCTCGCCTCCGGAGAGCTTGGTGCCGCGGTGGCCGACCAGGGTGTCCACACCCTGGGGCAGCCGCCCCACCAGGTCGTCGAGACGGGCGATGCGCAGGACGCGCCGCAGGTCGCCGTCGGTGGTGTCGGGGGCGCCGAGCACGAGATTGTCGCGGAGGGAGCCCGACAGGACGGGGGCGTCCTGCTCGACATACCCGATCGCCGACCGCAACCGCGGGATGTCCCAGGTGCCGAGATCCCGGCCGTCGAGGAGGATGCTCCCCGAGGTCGGGTCGTAGAACCGCTCGATGAGCGAGAAGAGGGTGGTCTTGCCCGCACCGGAGGGTCCGACGAAGGCGGTCATGCCCCGCGGCGGAACGGTGAAGGTCACCCCGCGGTGCACGAGCGGAAGCTCGGCCGTGTAGCGGAAGTGCACGTCGCGGAACTCCAGCCCGGCGGGCGTGGTTCCCGGCGCGGGCAGCGTCGCGGGCGGTGCCGCGGGTTCGGCAGGGAGCCGCTCGGCCTCCTGGATCCGGGCGACCGCCGCGGCCCCGATCTGGTACTGGCCGGCCGCGCCGACGAGTTGCTGGAGAGGCGGCACCAGGTAGTACAGGTACATCAGGAACGCGATCAGCGTTCCCACGCCGATCACCCCGGAGGTCACCCGGGCACCGCCCACGGCGAGGACGGTGAAGAAGGCGACCTGGAGGGCGAGTTCGGCGGTGTGCCCCGCGAGCGCCATCCACTTGGCGGCGCGCACGCTGGCCCGCCACGAATCCTCGGCGGCCTGGTGGACGGCCGCTTCCTCACGGTGCTCGGCGCCGGACGCCTTCACGGTGCGCAGCGCTCCGAGCGTCCGCTCCAGGACCGAGCTCATCAGCCCCACCGCCTTCTGGACGTCCTTGCTCGCCCGGCTGAGGCGCGGCATGGCCACGCGGACGACCGTACCGGCCAGGACCAGCACGCCGAGCGCGACCGCCAGCAGCACCGGGTCGAGCACGGCCATCATCGCCACGGTCGCCAGTACGGTGAGGCTTCCGGTGACCACGCCGACGAGCGAGTCGGTGGTGACCTGGCGGAGCAGGGTGGTGTCGGAGGTGACCCGGGACATCAGGTCGCCGGGTTCGGTCTGGTCGACGGCGGACATCCGCAACCGCAGCAGGTGAGAAACCAGGCGGCGGCGGGCGGTGAGCACGATCGTCTCGCCGGTACGGCGCAGCACGTACTCCCCCAGCGGCCCGACCCCGGCGGTCACCACGACGAGGACGCCCATCAGTGCCAGCGCTCCGGTCAGGGGCCGGTCGGCGCCGAGGTCGTCGAGCAGTCCTTTGGCCGCGAGCGGGAGTGCCAGCCCGACCGCCCCGGCGGCCAGGTTCAGCAGCCCGCCGAGAGCCAGCTGACGCCAGGACGGACGCATGTAGCGCAGCAGCACCCGCCAGGTGGGCGCCGGGTCGGCCGCTTCCTGGAGTCCCGCACCGCCCGCGGTGGGCCGGTCCGGTCCGGAGACGCGAGGCTCGGCTGCCACCACCGCCGGGGCGTCGAACTCGTCGCGCTGCGTGTCCATGGATTCCTCGCAAGCATGTCTGGGGCCGGGGGGATCGCGGGGACTCCGGTCCTCCTCTGCGGTACGGCCCTGGCCGGCGTGTGGGCACGCCGGCCAGGGCCGGCTGGTGCCGGGGACCGTCACCGGTCCCCGGCGGTGCGTCGTCAGATGCAGATGTAGCAGGCGGTGCCGTTGTACGACGTGACCATGCTGGAGCAGGGGTGCGCCTTGCTCTCGGCGGTGTTCAGCGTCTGGAGCTGGAGAATCTGGGCCATGGCCATTTCGGTACTTCCCTTCTGTTGGCTCGCCCGCGGGGACCCGCGAGTCGAGATCTTTCCGCTCGCCCGCGGGGATCCGCGGGTCGAGGTCTGTCAGCTCGCCCGCGGGGTCCGCAGGTCGAGAGCCGGGATGATCGACGCGCTCTGGCCGAACGCGACGCCGAGGGCGACGAGAACCCCGGCGGAACCCGTCTCCAGGTCCATGGACAGCCGCATGAGCTGGTTGCCCGGGAAGGCCAGGTGGCCCTGGTAGGAGAGGGCGTGCCAGGAGAGCCGGCGTACGTGCTCGTGGATCACGGACCGGTCCTCCGGCAGACCCAGGAGATGGAGGGTCGCGATGGTGCCCGCCCGCCCCATGAGCAGGGCCGGGTGCCGGGTGAACACCGCCCGGCAGGCACGACGGACACCCTCGATGACGTCCGCGAAACCCGGCTCGGCACGCCGGCTGAGGTACTGGGAAAGGACCAGTGCCAAACCGCCGCTGCCGCCGCCGAGATAGGCCAGGTAGCGGTTGCTCTCCAGCAGGCAGAAGCCGCCGTCCGGCAGCACCTGACCTCGGGCGATCTCGCGCTGCAGCGCCAGCTTGGCCAGGTCGAGATAACGCTCCTCCCCGGTGCCGTCGTGCAGTGCGAGGAAGTAGGAGGCGACCCCGGTCAGTCCGTGCTGCAGGCCGACCCTTCCCTCCAGGGGGAACATCGCCGATCCGCTGTCGCCGAGTTCCGCGGCCAGCCTCTCGCCGATGTCCAGGGCTTCGGTGCGCAGTTCCTCGTCTCCGGTGATCCCGAAGAAGTGCAGGAGGTTGACGCCCACTCCGGCCAGTCCGCCGTGCACTCCGGGCACTTCGAGGCCGTCGTGGAGCTTCCTGGCCCGGTCGAGCACGTCGAGGGCGTCGTCCCGGCGCCCGAGCGACTCCAGCGTCGCCGCCACGCCGTGCAGACCGTTCAGGAGGCCGGGGCGCGGGTCGGCGGCCCGGCGGGTGGCCTCGACGAGCCAGTCCACGTACTCGGGCGGCACCTCGGCGCCGGCCTGCCGCAGCGCCCAGAGCACTCCCGCCGCGCCGTTGGCGACCGTGAACCCGCCGGTCACGAACTGCTGAGGGTCGCCCGGGAAGAGCCGGTCCCCGCGGTCGGGTGTCGCGCTCGCGTTGATCCCCGCCACGATCGAGTCGCGCACGGCCGGCCAGTCGAACTCCTCGCCGGTGAACATCCGGGCGGGCACGTCCTCGCCGAGTGGCCCCCTGACCTTGTCGAACTGCCGGACCAGGCGCTTTCCGAACCCCGGCGGCAACGGGAAGTGCTCGGTGATGACGTCGGTGAGGCTGGCGAGCTTGACCGGGTCCCGCTCCTGCAGCGGGCTGATCGGGAGGAACATCCACTGCCGCAGGCAGTTGAGGACGTAGTTGTCGGCGTCACGGCCGGAAAGTTCGTGCGGAGCGGCGAACCCCGCCGCGGCGAGACCCGGGGGCCGGGTGTCCGTCAGGTCCGACGAGATCTCGAAGTCGATCAGTACGACGCGCCCGTCCGGGCGGACGATGATGTTCTCGGGGTGCAGGTCGGCCAGGCGCACCCCTCTCGCGTGGACGGACATGAGCGCGTGGTCGATCTTGGCCAGGACGTCGGTCGCCCACTCGGTGTACGCGGCCAGCGACTCGGCGCTCGGGGCGGGGCTGGTCAGCGGATAGCGCTCGAACACCTCGTCCAGCAGGGTCTTGCCCTCGATGTACTCCTCGACCAGGAAGTGGTGCTCCCAGATCACCCGGTGGTCGAGCAGGCGGGGCACACAGTCGAGGCCGCTCAGCCGCTCCAGCATGTCGCGCTCGTGCGCCAGCCGGGCGACCGCGTCGGTGCCGCCCGCGTCCAGTCCCGCGTGCGGCCTGGCTTCGAGCAGCACGACGTATCCGCCGGACGCCCCGTCCCGGGCGAGGTAGACCCCGCCGCCGTTGGAGAAGTGCAGCGCCCTCTCGATCTGGTAGGGGAACTCCCCCTCCTCACCCGCGTCGCGCTTCTCGACCGAGGCCCGCAGCACCTCGGGGATGGTGACCCATTCCGGCACGGTGAAGGCGGGGGTCCGCTGGTCCGGCACCAGCCGCCCGTCGGGCGTCCGGATCGCGTACCCCAGGCTGCCGTCCGACTTCGTGTAGGTGATCGGCTGGAACCCGCCGTACCGCACGTAGACCGGCGACTTCTCGTACCGGAGGTCGCTGAGGATGTAGGGGCCGGTGAAGTCGCGCAGGAGGTCGGCCAGCGCCGGCAGTACCTCGCTCAGCTGCTCCTCGTCGACCGGGTACAGCGTGAGCAGCTTGCCGCTGCTTCCCCGGTCGGCGTACTTGTTGTTGAGCAGCCGCACCGCCATCTTGCTCCTGAGGAACTTCACGGCGATGTTCCGGCTGACGCAGAAGTCCACCACGAGATCGCAGACGGTGCCGGCGTCGGCGTCGGTCGACGAGACGTGGATCTTCCAGCCCTGTTCCGGAAGCGTGACGTCGGGCGGGAGCATCACGACCCACAGCTCGCTCTCGCCGATCCGCCACCCGCTCGGGAGAGGCCGGCGCGCCGTGGGGAACCGGTTGTCGTCGTCCGGTATGCGCCACACCGGCTCGAAGAACAGCCGATCGGCCTGGCAGTAGGCCACCAGCTGGGGAAGTGTCTCTTTCATCTGCTCGGACTCCTGGATGCTGAGGGCGTGAAGGGGATCGTGCGGGCGCGGTGGTGTTTCCCGGCGTCACGCACCGGCCGGGGACGACCGGAGACGGTCCGGTTCGAGGACGACCGGCAACCCGAGGAGGTAGCGCACGCTGCTCTGGCGGTAGTGCAGACTCCCGGAGTCGCGGGCGAGCTCCATGTCCGGGAAGCGCCGTACGAGCGTGCCGAGCGCGATCTGCAGTTGGGCCCTGGCCAGTTCCGCCCCCAGGCAGTGGTGGTGTCCGTGACCGAAGGCCAGGTGCGGGTTGTCCTTCCGCCCGATATCGAGCATGTCCGGGTCGGTGAAGAACGACGGGTCCCGGTTGGCGGCGACGAGCGACGCGACGAGGAGGTCCCCCTCCGGGAGCCGTTCGCCTCCGGTCTCGATCGGAGCCGCCACGTGGCGGGCGATGCTGACGGGGAAGGGAGTGATGATCCGGAGCAGTTCCTCGACCGCGGTGGGGACCAGCGCGGGATCGGCCACGAGCCGCTCCCACCGGTCGCGCCGCCGCAGCAGGGCCGCGACACTGCTCGCCAGCATGGTGGTGGGTGCTCGGTGCCCGTTCACCATCAGGAACCTCGCGGCGGAGACGAGGTCCTCCTCGGACAGCCGGTCCCCCTCGGCTTCGACGATCCAGCCGAGCAGGTCGTCCGAGGGACGATCCCTCCTGGCCGCGATCAGGGCGCGCAGGTAGTCGTCGATGTCGCCGTGCGCCTTGGGCGGCGGGGAGGCCAGCCGTTCCACGATCCACTCGTACAGGTAGCCACGGTCCTTCTCCGGCACACCGAACAGCTCGCACAGGACGACGACAGGAACGGGGTAGGCGAACGCGTGCAGGAGGTCGATCACCTCGTGGGAGGGAACCGTGTCCAGCAGCGCGTCGACCTCGCGCTGGATGCGTGGGCGCAGCGCCTCCACCCGTACGGGCGTGAGGTGCCGCTCGACCAGCCGGCGCAGACGGGCGTGCTCCCGCCGGCTGATCGTGATCAGGTCCAGTTCACCCCGGTGCGCGAGAGCGGGATCGTCCGACTGGAGCCGGAAGCCCGCCGTGATCTCCACCTCCCCGACCAGCCGAGGGTCGGCGAGGAGCGTGGTGGTCGCCTCATGTCCGGTCACGAGCCACGACGCCGCCACGCTCGCCGCGTTGATCCGGTGGACCGACCCCATCTCCCGCAACTGCCCGACCGCGTCGGGGTCGTTGAGGCGCATGGGGGTGAGCGCCTGGAGCCGCGCCGGAGGCGGCGCCGGGGCGCCCGTCCGCCGGTCCGGCCCGGCCAGAAGGGCATCGGTCGCGGAGACCACCTCCCGTGGGTCCGCGGTGGAGAGAAGCAGTACCGGGCAGGGCGGATCCGCGACGTCGTCTCCGGGCGCCGGGTCGTCACCGCGCGGTTCACCGGCGACGACCACCGCGATCACCCGCTCCGGATGGCGGTCCGCGACCTCCGCCGCCGCCGCACCGGCCGCACCGCGGCCGAGCAGCACGGCACGGTCCGGGCTCTCCGGCGCCGCCAGGAAGTCCGTGATCTCCTCTATGCAGGTGCTAAGATCATCGCTCGAGATCCCGGCCACCCACACCTGCCAGCCCCGGCCGGTGAACTCGTCCACCAGGTCCCCGTCCGCCGTCTCCGGACCGAGAACCACCACCCGGTCGACGGCGTCGCGGTCCGGTCCGCTCTCCCCCGAGGAGGGCGCGGGCGGCGTCCCGATCTCACCGCTGGAAACCTCTGCCATCTCGTCCCCTCTGATATCGAGATAGCCGAAAACACCCCGTTCGGCCTGCTCGATCACGATTTCCTGGGACGCTTGGGACGGACTTGCAAGCAATGGCGAGCAACTTGTAGATCACTAGTAAAGGATCATAATCAATGGCCTGACCTGACCTTCTCTGCGTGAAAGACAGAACCGCGCCCGGGTCGCGCGGACATTTCCCCGCCCACACGGAAACGCACCGTCAGCGTCCGTGACGGTCAGTGATCCGATCCGGTCGCCGATCCTTCATCCTGGCCGGCGGTACGTCGCGGGGAGTGCGGCGCGGGTTTCGTCGACCAGGGCCCGCGCCCCGGCCACCGCCGCCGCCAGCGACTCCGCCGTACCGCCGAGTGCTCCCAGCAGGCCGCGAGCGCGCCGGCCGAAGCCTTCCGGAGCGCCGGGCAGCGCCTCCGCGACGGCCAGCGCGCCCTTCTCGTTGAGGCACCATCGCCGGTTCGCCGCGAAAAGCGCCTGCACCAGTACGCCGAAGGCCCGCGACAGGCACAACGAGACATAGAGCGTGTCCGCGCGCGCCGCGCCCTTGGCCGCGATGCCGACCAGGAACGTCGCCTCCCAGGCCCCCGCCACCAGCGCCTCCCGCAGCGGCTCGGGATAGGTCGCGGCCCGGCGCCGCAGGCGATCCAGCTCGCCGGACGGATCGGCCAGAACCTGGCCGAGGGCCACCTCGCCCACGTAACAGGGCGACCAGAACCCGAGCGGATGACCTGCCTGGACGCCCACCTCATATCGGCCGTCGCGACAGTCCGCCCAGACCTGCTCCACCCGGTCCAGATCCCGCAGGATCCAGTCCACCGCCACGCCATCGACCCTCAGCCACGCGCCGCCGTTCACCCACGGTCCCCAGCCGCCCGGCCCGGCCACCTCGACCTCCGGTCCGGCCAGTGCCCGCAACGCGCCCAGATCGATGTCGCCCCGGTAGTAGACGCCGAGATCCCAATCCGATTCCGGCCGGTGCTCTCCACGCGCCCGGCTGCCGCCGAGCATCACCCCCGTCACCCCCGGCACCTCGACCAGGCGGTGGGCCATGTCCTCGATAGTCGCTCGCATCGGGTGAGTCTGGCACCCCGCCGACGTGCCGGACCAGCCGTTTTGCGCCTCCTGCGGCCGGCAGGCGGGACTCGCCGCTCCCCCGCCTCGTGATCTGGCATCACAGGACCTCGCTGTCGGGATCCATCCGATTGACGGCGAGGGCCGGCGGACGCGGCCGGGCACCGGAATCGCGGCGGGCGTCTACAGCGCGGGCGCGCCCGCCCACAGCGCCAGGGCGTCGGCGAGACCGGAGACGTCGGCGGCGGAACCGGCCCAGCAGACATAACCGTCGGGCCGTACCAGCACCGCGTCCGCACCGAACTCGCCCTTCACGTGCACCCGGCCGATCCGGGCCGACCACGGCTCGGCGGCCTCGGCGAACGCGGCCTCGTCGGCGGTGGTAAGGAGCAGGCCGCGGCCGTCGCGCAGCAGCCGCGCCACACGGTCGGGCCCGGACGGCGTCACCAGGTCGAGATCGGGGAAGTGGCGCCCCAGCAGCGGGTGGGGACGGCCGGGCAGGTCGTAGCGGATGTCCAGCCCTGAGATCATCCCGGCGACGATCCGGTTGGCCTCCGGCACCCGCACGAGTTCCTCGACGATGTCGCGCAGGGCCAGGTTCTCCTCGTCGTGGACGAGCAGGACGGCCTGGGCGCGGGTGTTGGCGAGGACGCGCGCGGCGACCGGATGCCGTTCGGCGTGGTAGGTGTCGAGCAGCCGCTCGTGTGCCCACCCGCCGATCTCCGCGGCGAGCTTCCACCCCAGGTTGAACGCGTCCTGCAGGCCGAGGTTGAGCCCCTGCCCGCCCGCGGGCGAGTGGATGTGCGCGGCGTCTCCGGCGAGCAGGATCCGCCCGTGGCGGTACCGCTCGATCTGCCGCGAGGCGTCGGTGAACCGGGAGGCCCATCGGATGCCCGTGAGCTGAACCCCCGGACCGAACTCGTTGTGCAGGGCCCGCTGCACCTCCTCCTCGGTGATCGGGGTGTCGCGGGAGAGCCCCTGCTGCTCGGCCCCGTAGAACAGGAACCGGTGGACGCCGTCACCGATGGGAGCGATGTAGCCCTTGCCGGTCTTGTTCGGCGTCATGACGGGCAGGGTCCAGGTCTCCGGCACGGCGCCGTCCGGGTCGGAGATCGTGATGTCGGCGACCACCGAGGACAGCTTCCCGTCCAGGCCAGGAAAGCCGATGCCCAGCAGCTCGCGTACGGTGCTGCGCCCGCCGTCGCAGCCCACCAGGAAACGGGCCGTGAGCCGTGACTCGCCCCCGGGCCCGAGCAGAGTCGCCTCGACCCCGTCGGCATCCTGCGACAGCGCAGTCACCTCGTGCCCGCGCAGGACCTGCACGCCCAACTCGCCGAGCCGTTCCTCGAGCAGCGCCTCGACGCGCCCTTGGGGGATGCCGATCGAGTACGGGTGCCGGGTGTCCCAGGCGGTGTAGTCCAGCCGAAGCCCGGCGAAGTGCCCGCCGGCCAACCGCTGGATCGCCCGGTCCATGAGGGGCTCCAGGAGGCCTCGCAGTTCGAGCGCCTCCGCGGAGCGGGGCTGGATGCCGAGAGCCTTGGACTGCCCGCTGCGCCGCGTCAGCCGTTCGACGACCACGGCGCGCACTCCGGCGAGACCCAGCTCGGCGGCGAGCATGAGCCCGGTCGGCCCGGCTCCGACGACGATCACATCGATGTTCATCATGGATGCTCCGTTCGGCAGGGGCCGGCGATGAGGTCGCCGGCCGCTGCGCAGACGGTAGATCGGGGGGTGCCGGTTTCCGCAACGATATGTGCCTACGATGGACCGGTGACCCGGCCCCTGGATCCCGACATGTTCGCGGGATGCGCCCCTGGCAGGCCGCCGATCCAGATCGGCGGCAAATGGACCGTGAAGATCATCATTTGTCTCGCCGACGGCCCCCGGCGCTTCTCGGAGCTCCTGGTGCCGCTGCGCCGCATCACGCCGAAGACGCTGGCCGCGTCACTGCGCTCGATGGAGCGTGACGGCCTGGTCTCCCGCACCGCGTACGCCGAGAACCCGCCCCGCGTGGAGTACGCGCTCACCTCCCTCGGCCGCACGCTGTTCGACCCCCTGGCCGCCGCCTCCACGTGGACCAGCGCGCACCTGCCCGACGTGCTCGCCGCACGCGCGGCCCACGACGCCGGCGCCGCGCTCTCCTGACCCCTGTACCGCGCGCCAGAACTCGCGCGTACGACGTGGACCGCGGGGCACTAGGGCGCGTATCTAGTGGCCCGTCACGCAACCTTGGCCGGGTAACTCGTCCAGCTTCTGATCGGTGAGCTGGCGGCAAAGTTGGTCTTGGGCTGTGCT
>NZ_JADDIL010000040.1:0-80025 GCF_020826795.1 Microtetraspora sp. AC03309
GCGCCCCGCCGGACAGATCCAGCACCCACCCCTCCATTCCGCCCGGCTGGACCGGGCACCTCTTCTGCATCTCGCCCGGTTGATCCAGCGGCCACGCCCCCATTCCGTCCGGCTGATCCGAGTCCTGCTTCTGCTTCGTGCCCGACTGCCAACCGCGAGCGGAAGTCCGATCCTGCTTCGGCTTCCAACCCTCCGGCCGCGAGTGCTGGTCCAGGCGCGATCGAGAGAAGGGCGGCCCCTGCCCGCAAGCCGGACACCGAACCGGAAACGGATCCTCACCGGAGATCCGCGTCGGTTCGCCGTCGCGGGATCGTCGAGCTCCAGCTCCCGTTGTCCCTGTTGCACGAGTTGCACGCCGACATCTACGCCCAGGGCGGTTGGGCCGGTGTCATTGCCGACATCATGCGCCAATACGGCCAAGCCGCAGGGCAGGGCTCCCCGCCCAGCGCTCGAAACGGCCATGGCAGCGGAAGCGTCCACGGCGATGGTGATGGTGGCGGCGGGGGCGACAACGGCGGTAAGAGCGCGAGTGTCGTCACCCCGGCTGCCGAAGGCGGCGGCACCAGTGGTCTCGGCACTGCCCATTTCGCTGACGCCCAGTCCGCTGATTATGCAGTTCGCGGTGCTACGGCTCGCGGGGTTACGGATCATGGTGCTACAGCCCATGCTGCGCGGGATGCGGTCACCGGCGGCCAGACGGCTACTGGGGATGAGCGGCGGCGGTTCCCCACAGCCGGACTGCGGCGGCAGATCGAGATCCGCGACAGGGTCTGCTCCCATCCCGGATGCCGTGCACCTGCGACCCGGTCGGAGATGGACCACACCCGCCAATACGCGTATGGCGGCCCCACCAGCGAGCGCAACCTCGCCGCCGCGTGCGCGCACGACCACGACCTGCGTGACAACGGCTGGCAGGTCGTACAGACCAGCCCCGGGCATGTGACCTGGATCAGCCGGACCGGCCACGAGTATCCCGTGCAGCCGCCGCCGATCATCGAACCCATGCCCGAGCCGTTCGCCCCCAACGGCTGGACCGGCCCCAACGAGCGCGGAGCGGCCAACACCCACCCAGCGAGCGGGCCCGAGGGTGGCGGCCAGATCGGCAGGAAGATCGGCGGCGAGGTGGGCGGCGGAGGCCACAGGGAGATCGTGAGCGGGTTCGGAGGCGAAAGCGAAGCACACGGGCTTGCGATCAGCGGGTACGGCGCGGGCAGCATCACCGACCCGGCCAATGACGAAGTGCCGTTCCTGCCGACATGGAACGACGAACCCGCCTGGTGGGACGCACCCGTCAAACCCGTCCCCACATCGCACGACGCGTCCCCTGTAGCGTCCCCCAGCCCATTACCCGACCCACGACCCGGACCGGCACCCGGACCGGACGAGGACATCCCTCCCTTCTAGGGAAGGATCTTGCGGAGTTCAGCCATGCGAGATCGGCACGTCCAGACAGCCGCATTCTCCCGCCGCCTCGGACTCCACAACGATCTTGGCTACCGTAGTCCGGACGAGTACGGGGACGGTCTCCCGGTCTGACCACCCCAACAGGGTGTCCGACAGCAAGAAAGCAGTTCACCAACGTGGCAATGCGCGGGTTCCGTCGGAAATGGCCGAATAGCTGGGCGCGGCCGAGCAGCTCCGCTGATCGTGGGTCGCGAGATCTCAACGGAGGCCACTGCGTCGCCCACCGCCGAACAGAACCTCGTCGCCGCGCACGACCATGACCTGCGTGACAACGGCTCAGACGTCCTTCGTGGGAGAACCTCCACGGGTAGCCGCGTCGCTGTCGCACCCAGGCACGGCCCCCAGTGGAACCCACGGCTGGATCACGGCGGACACTGCCGCCTAGCTGTATTGACCCGCAGGGTTGTTGACACGGCTGATCGGTGGCCGGCCTCCGAGTGCGGTGTTCGGGAACGGGCGGCCACGCGGCCCACTCATCCCGATCCATCCCCACCAATCCAGACATCGGGAGACATCCAGAGACATGCAGTGAGATCCGGCGGCATCCCCATGCATCCAATGCATCCATACGACACCGGTACGGTGGATCTTCGCTCTTGATGATCTTAGAATGACAACCTAAGGTTGTCAGTCATGGAGCCATCTGAATTACTCTCGCGGGCGCGGTCACGATCGCTCGACCCTGCGGATCCCCTCGAGACCCTCGCGGCCGCGATCACGCTGAGCGCCGAGCTGAGCCGTGACACGGACGCCCTGCTCGATCTCGCCGTACGCGAGGCTCGAGAGGCCGGAGCCTCCTGGACGGTGATCGGAGAGCGCTTCGGCTTCTCGAAGCAGGCCGCCAGGAAGCGTTTCACCCCGCCCTTCGCTGGCCGCCATCTGGCGAACCGCCGCAAGAAGCGCGACGCGGCCTGCTCCTTCTGCCGTCAGACGCCCGGGCCACGCATTCAGATGGTGCACGGCGAGGCGGGCCGGATCTGCGGCGCCTGCGTGTCACTGGCCAGCGACATCGTGGCCGATCTCATCAAGCGCCGATAACCGGCGCCGAAAGTCGGCGCCGAAAGCCGGCGCAGACCCCGGAGCAAACCCCCGGCAGAACCTCAGATCCGCCCCCGGAGTCGAACCCCGATCCGCACTCCGGGGCCCGACTCCGAGAGCCGGTGACAAGAGACACGAGCAGCGGACACGGAGTCCGATCAGGTCACGGCCAGCCGCTGCTGATAGCGCTCGTCCCGCCACAGTTCCTTGTCGAGCACCTCGGCCAGAGTCGCGGCGGCGTCGTACACGTCGACGTAGCGCAGGTACAGCGGCGCGAAGCCGAACCTCATGATGTCCGGCTCCCGGTAGTCGCCGACGACTCCGCGGTCGATGAGCGCGCGAATCACCGGGTAGCCGTCGGCGTGCCGGTAGCTCACCTGGCTGCCACGCTGGGCCGGGTCACGCGGGGTGGCGAGGACCAGGTCGGGCCTGAGTTCGTCGACCAGGTCGATGAACAGCGTGGTCAGGGCCACGCTCTTGGCCCTGACCTGCGCCATGTCGACGGTGTCCCAGATGTCGAGCGAGGCGTTCAGCGCGCTGTAGGCGAGCACCGGCGGGCTGCCGGTGGCGAACCGCCGTACTCCGTCGGCGGGCCGGTAGTTCGGCTCGAAGGCGAACGGTGCGGCGTGCCCGTGCCACCCGGAGATGACGTTGTGCGCGGCGTCCTGGTGACGGTCGGCCACGTACAGGTACGCGGGGGCGCCGGGGCCTCCGTTGAGGTATTTGTACGTGCAGCCGATGGCGAAATCCACGTCGGCCGCACGCAGGTCGACGGCGACGGCGCCCGCGCTGTGGCAGAGGTCCCAGATCATGATGGCCCCGGCGGCGTGCACCTGGGCGGTCACCGCGTCCATGTCGCGAAGGGCGCCGGTCCGATAGTCCACGTGGCTGAGCAGGACCGCCGCCACGTCGTCGTCCAACGCCTCGTCGAGGGAGCCGATGTCCCTGATCTCGTACGCGCCCAGAGCCTTGGCGACCCCTTCGACGACGTACCGGTCCGTGGGGAAGTTCTCCAGGTCCGAGACGATCACCCGCCGTCCGGGGCGGAGCGGCAGCGCGGCGGCCATCACCTTGAAGATGTTCGTGGACGTGGAGTCCCCGGCGAGGACCTCCCCGGGGCCCGCGCCGATCAGCGGCGCCAGCCGGTCGCCGGTGGACTGCGGAAGATCCCACCAGCCCGCGGAGTTCCAGCTCGCGCCGAGGTCACGACCCCATTCGGTCTCCACGGTGTGCGCCACTTTGGCCGCCGTACGCCGCGGCAGCGCGCCCAGGGAATTGCCGAGCAGGTACGTGGTCCCGCTGGGCAGGGAGAACTCGTCCCGCAGGTCCCGCAGCGGATCCTCGGTGTCGAGGGCGTAACAGTCGGCACGGCTGATGGCCACGATCAGAACTCCTTCGTTTGGTCGTTGTTTCCTGAAATACCGCCAAATGGGCGGTTGCACACAACCAGCCGTCATCCGACCTCCGGGTAGCCGGGTCGCCACCTTCCCGTCACCACCCACAGAATGTCCGTCATGTGGCTCGTGTGGCGTATGTGGGGTCATGTCATCATGGCCGCCGTGCTGGCGGTCCCGGTCACGCTGCTCGCGGCCCACCTGCTGGCCCGCCGGAGAGCGGCCCGCGGCCATCCCCATCCCGCTCGTACGGCCTACGCGGACGTCCTCATGATCGCCGGAACGGCCCCCTGGCTGTGGATGATCCTCACCCCGGGACACAACACCGAGGGGATCAACCTCGTCCCCTTCCGTGACCTCGCCGCGGTCTTCCAGGCACCCGCCGAAACCGTGATCGTGCAGGTCGGGGGCAATCTCCTGGTGTTCGCGGCGCTCGGCGCGCTGCTTCCCGTCAGGTCCGCGCGGTTCGCCCGGCTCTGGACCGTGGCGCTCGTCGCCGCCGCCGCCTCGGCCACCGTCGAGGCCCTCCAGTACGGCCTGCACCTCGACCGGGTGTCATCGATCGACGACGTACTGCTCAACACGGCGGGAGCCGTCATCGCCGCGATCATGACGCAGCGTTGGCATGCGAGCCGGATAGCGGCCGGGAGCGTTCCACAGTAACGGACCGCGATAATCCCTCGAGATCGTCACATGGGCACGATCCACTCAAAATAAGCACGGGACCAACGTCATTCCCTGTGCGATCGTGGACAAGACGGGGCAAGTTCTCTGGAGACGCTAACCCCCCGTTGGTGACAGAGGGTGATCAAACGTGACGGAATCCTCCCCGGTGCACGAACTCCCGATCTACCGGCGCATCGCCGACAGGCTACGCGGCGAGATCCTGTCGGGTGAACTGCACGACGGAGATCGGCTACCGGGAGAGAACGCACTCATGGCCGAGTACGGCATCGCGCGGGCCACGGCCCGCCAGGCCCTCGCCGTGCTCATCAACGAGGGCCTGGCCGTGCCCCGGCGCGGCTCCGGCGTGTACGTACGGTTGTTTCGCCCGATCCGGAGGCATGGCTCCCGGCGGCTCTCCCGCGAGCAGTGGGGGCAGGGCCGCGCCATCTGGGACGCCGACGCCCGTGGCCGCGCCTACACGGTCGATCAGGTCCAGATCCAACGGGAACAGGCGAGCGAGGAGGTAGGACACATACTCGACAGCGACGAGGTGTGGGTGCGGCGCCGCCGCTATCTCGTGGACGACCGGCCCGTCCAGCTCGCCGCCTCGTACTTCCCGGCCGAGCTGGTCGAGGGTACGGCGGTCGTGCTCCCCGACACCGGCCCGGGCGGCGTGTACGCCCGGCTGGGCGATCTCGGCCACCCTCCGGCACACTTCACCGAGGAGGTCCGGGCCAGGATGCCCCACCCGCGCGAAGTAGAACTACTCGGCCTGCCCGCGGGCACGCCCGTCATCTCCATCGGCCGTACGGCCTACACGGCGGAGGGCCGTCCGGTCGAGCACAACGAGATGGTCCTCGACGCCGCCTCGTACGTCCTCCAGTACGACTTCGACGCATAGGTCAAGCAAGTGACGTTGACCTGACTGTCCCGATCATTGATTTCTCTAGAGATGTCCCGCACCTTGAGTGGGAGAGGTCAAGAAGCCGCCTCCGGCGCGAGCCGGAAGCGGCAGACCCCGGCCACGAGTGCGGAAGCCTCCGACCCGATCGGGGGCGGGGGCTTCCGCCTCCATGATCCCCCGTGGGGGCGTCGCCACTGGTGCCATCCCAACGGCGCCTCCACGGGCACCAACCAACCGTGCCACCGCCGGCGGCTGCTACTGCCGGTGGGAGGGCTGGCCGTTCTGCTCGTTCTGGACCCGGACCACGGTGACGTCCGTGGTGACGTCCGTGTCCTCGACGTGCTGCTGCGGGCCACCCTCCGCCTGGACCGCCACGTCCTCCACGATGACGCGGATGTCCTCGTCGTCCTCGACCGCGGGCTCGGCCGGGGCGAGTTCGAGCTGCTGGGCCTGCGGAGCCGGCGGCAGCACCGCCGCCTCGTCGATCAGCGCGCCCGACGCGCTCTCCCTGTGGAGCAGGTCGCCCAGGACCGACCCGATCTCGCCCAACCTGCGCATGACCTCGGTGTGAGTGTCCGTGAGATAGGCGACCCGGCGGCCGGTGTGCTCGTCCAGCGCGGCGACCCGCTGCTGGGCGGCGGTGAGCGTCGAGTGCGCCTCGGCACGGGCGTCTCCGACCAGCTTCTCCGCCTCGAGGCGGGCGACCGTGAGCTGCCTGTCGGCCTCGGCGCGGGCGGCGCGGAGGGTGTCCTCGGCCTCGGCGCGCGCCGTGCCCAGGGTCTCCTCGGCGTCGGAGCCCGCCTGTGCGAGCAGGCGCTCGGCGGCGCTGGTGGCGTCAGCGACGCGGCGCTCGGCCTCCTCCTGGGCGGCGGCCCTGATCGAGTCGGCCTGCTCACGCGCGGTCGTGACCATCCGGTCGGACTCGGCCGCGGCCTGGTCGACCAACCTGTGGGCCTCGGACTGGGACGCCTCCTTGTTGGCCGCCGCCTCCTCGTGCGCCAGCTTGAGGATCTGGCTCAGCCGCTCACCCAGCTCATCGGGGTTCTGCGGGGCCTCAGACAGCCTGCGGCGCGCTTCGGACAGCTCGTGACGGCCCTGCTCGGCCTGGTCGATCGTCCGAGCCAGCCGCTCCTCCAGGTCTCTGATCTGGTTCCGGGTCCTGATCATGTAGTCATGGACCTGCCGACGGCTGTATCCACGCATCACGACTTCGAAGGAGTCGTCGCTCAAGAGGTCGGGGAAGTTCTCGGTCTGATTCGTCATGACAAGCCCTGGGTTTGGAATTGAGGCGGTAACGCACGTCAGGACATGACTCTGGTGCCATCCGCCCTACCTCGCAACCCGAACGCCCGAGCTCCTGCCGAAAAGCGGCCCTCCGCGCCGGGCTCACGAGGGCGTTCGTGGAATCATGACGCCATGCCGTACATCGCTGCTCTGGACGACGACGCCACCCCCGACCTGCACCCCGAGTCCTGGGTCGCGCCCGGCGCGGTGATCGTCGGTCGCGTACGGCTCGGCCGCGGGTCGAGCGTCTGGTACGGCTCGGTCCTGCGCGGCGACGACGAGCGGATCGAGGTCGGCGCCGAATGCAACATCCAGGACCTGTGCTGCCTGCACGCCGATCCCGGCCAGCCCGCGCTCCTGGAGGACAGGGTGAGCCTCGGGCACAAGGCGATGGTGCACGGCGCCCACGTGGAGACGGGCGCGCTGGTCGGCATCGGGGCCGTCGTCCTCGGTGGCGCGCGGATCGGCGCGGGCACGCTGGTCGCCGCGGGTGCGGTGGTCACGCCGGGGGCGAGGATCCCCGCAGGAGTGCTGGTCGCGGGCGTGCCCGGCCGGGTGGTCCGTGAGCTGACCGACGCCGACCGCGCCTCGTTCGCCCGTACGCCTGACAACTACATGGCCAAGGCGCGCCGCCACGCCTCGGCCGCCCGGCTCACCTCGGGGTGACCGCGAACGCCTCGGTGATCAGCTGCGTGAACGTCTGCACGAACGTCTGGGCGAAGTTCCCCTCGAAGGTCCCGGTGAACGTGCCGGCCAGCGGCCGGTGGTCCGAGAGCTCCGGCTGGGTGTCGATCACTTCGGCGCCGGCGTTCCGGTAGGCCGACTGCGTCGCGAAGATGTAGTCGATCTTCCGGCCGCCCCTGGTCGTGGGGGTTCCCCCCCGGCTCAGGCGGTCCGCGGGTCCGGCGTCGACCTCCGTGTAGTTCCCCGTTCCCAGCCCCGATCCGTACAGCGGGGTCAGTTCGGCGTGCTCCGGCTTGCGGTTGAAGTCGCCGCCGAGGATGACCGGGGTGTCACCCGCCCAGTCGGTGATCTGCCCGGTGACCTGCTGCGGGGTCTCCAGGGCCGAGATGTGCGTCACGCAGCCGACGGCGTACTCCATGCCGACCAGGGAGCGCGCGCACAGCACTCCGCGCCGATGCAGGGACGCGGCGGGGTCACCGAACGGGTTGTCGACGACGAGTCGCCGCCGGAGCGGCGGGCCCACGACACCGTTCTTGAAGGCCAGCGCGATGCCGGCGGTCCTGCCGTTCGGCGCCGCGAGATCGTCGGTCATGTCACCCCAGATCCGGGGACACGTGGCCGATCTGCCGAGGCCGTACCAGACGAAGTCGTAGTCCGGGAGCTGCTGCCGCAGCAGGCCGACCTGGGCGTAGCACATCTCGGTGAAGGACGCCACGTCCACGTCCCTGCTCCTGATCAGTGAGGAGACCTGGGGGGCCCAGATCCTCCGCCGCTCCGGTGTGAGGTCCTCCGCGCAGGTGTTCCGCTTGTTGTTGCCTCCGCACAGATTGAAGGTGAGCACGTTCACTCGGTAGGTCAGCGTCGCGTCGGCGACCGCCGCCCCACCTGGGCCGACGAGCGGTGAGGCGAGCAGAACACCGGAGACCAGAACCCTCGCCATGCCGCAGCGGCTCGTACCGATCATCTCTCACTCTCCACAATCGCGTGATTACTTAGAGTAGCAAACGTGATCATACTAGCGAGACAGGGATAGATTGCGGCAAAAAGGACTTCTTATCCCACCCAGGCACCGGTGGTGAAATTTCCCACATTGATGGCCATGATCGGTGCGGCCACCGACAGGTACGCCATGAACACCCAGGGACGGCGCGATCCCACGATGCCGACCGAGAGATAAAGCGGCCACCACAGCAGCGACGCCCGGCCGACGGACATGTAGAACGACGACATCGCCAGCAGCGCCACCGCCTGGGGCGCGAGATAGGCGAAGTCAGCCCACCGGCGGCGGACCAGCCGCCAGACGATGAGCGCCACGAGCACACCCGCGGCCAGCATCTCCTCCTGGTACGACGTGCGCAGCGCGACCTCGTCGACCGACCTGTTCCAGGTGTTGAGCAGCACCGTCCAGGGCAGCTCGGGGAACCGTCCCCAGTACTGCGCCTCGGCCGCCTTCCACGCCATGAGGTCGCCCGTACGGTTCCAGAGATAGAGCATGTAGGCCAGCACCGGCAGGCCGGGCAGCGCGAGCCAGGCCACCTTGCGCCACTGCCTGCCGTTCTCCGCGACCAGGAACATGACGGCCAGGCCGAGGGCGAGGAAGAGCCCGGAGACCCGGATCGAGGACGCCAGCGCCGCGCAGACGGAGGCGGCGGCCCAGCGGCCCCGGCGCGCGAGCAGCCACGCGGGGATCGCCAGCGCGAGGAACGGCGCCTCGGAGTATCCCGCCAGCAGGAACACCGCGAACGGGCTGAGGAAGAACGCCAGGACCGTCCAGGTGCCCGTGCCCTCCCGGTAGGAGTCGCTCAGCCGGGACAGCGCCACCGCGACGACCGCGCTCGCCACGAGCGAGACCAGGACGATGGACAGGCTCCAGTCGGGGATCAGCCAGTGCAGGTCGCGCAGCAGCAGCGGCAGCCCGGGAAAGAACGCCACCAGCTTCGGCGCGTCCGTCATCTCCGGCGCGCCGTCGTAGCCGTACTGCGCGATGGCGATGAAGTTGTCCGCGTCCCAGGGCGTCAGCCGGTCGAGCAGGGGCGCCTCGGTACGGCCCGGC
This sequence comes from Microtetraspora sp. AC03309, assembly GCF_020826795.1. Taxonomy (NCBI): domain Bacteria; kingdom Bacillati; phylum Actinomycetota; class Actinomycetes; order Streptosporangiales; family Streptosporangiaceae; genus Microtetraspora; species Microtetraspora sp. AC03309. The sequence continues at coordinate 9,488 of NZ_JADDIL010000040.1, forward strand.
GCCGCGAGCACCATGTAGATGTACGTGGCGACGTGCCAGAAGAACCAGATCAGCAGGGCCGTCCGGTCGGCGGGCCGGCCGAGGAACCGGCGGAGCCCGCCGAACCGCGTCCCGCCCGGCACCGGGTCGGATTCCGGTACGGCTTCCGCCTGCTGAATGTCCGTCACGTTGACCAATGGAAGTACGTCGGGACCGTCCGTGCAAAGGGAATGGCGGACGGAAACCACGCAGCCCCTCGAAACCAAGGTCATTTACCCAGGTCATCCCGTTTTCCGGGCTGAAACTTTCACGCCGTCCCGTCGCCGGCGGGATCTACCATTGCCGGGTGCACTGGGACGGCTTCACGGCGATCGAGCGGGACGTCCGCGCCATGGTCGCCGATCCACGCTGGGGGGCGCTGCCCGTCCCCGCGCGGGCCCAGGCGATGGCGCGGCGGGCCCTGATGACCCCGGACGGCTCGTGCTGGTTGTTCGGCGCGCACGCCCGGTGGTACCGGCTGGACCGCGTGGACGGCCGGTGGCATCTGTCGGCGCCTCCGGTGTCACCGGCGGTTCGCTCGGCCGCCAGCCCGCCGCACACGGCGATGGGGATCCCCCATCTCCTCATCCCCGCCGGGCCCGACTTCGCGGTGGAGCGCGGCTCCACCCAGGCGTTCGTCGGGCCGGACGTGCCCGAGGGCGTCACCGAGCGGATCAGGGCCCTGGTGGTGGCGCACCGCCGGAGACACCGGGATGACTTCCCGCTGCCCGAGAGCTGCTTCCGCGACGTCTTCGCGGCGGACGTGCCCGGCACGGTGGCCGCCGTGTGGGGCACCATCATGTGGTGCGCGTACGCGCCCGCCTTCGACGGCAACGAGGTGCTGCTGTCGCTGTTCGGCGAATTCCTGGCCCGGCCGCTGCCCGGAGACGACTGGGTGCGATGGCTCCCGCCGGTCCCCCTGGACACCCTCGTGACGCTCTACACGGAGCGGATGCTCGCCCGGCCAGGCGAGGCCGGAGCGCTGCTGGCGGGGCGGATGGCCGGGCTCGTCACCGAGACCGCCACGGCGCTCCGCGCCGACCCCCGGTTCCGGCCCAGAGCCGACGCGCTCCTGGCCATGGCCGGTCCGGCCGCCGCCCGGCCGTGGCTGGACGAGCCCGCCGCGCGGGCCGGTGCCGTACGGCAGGCATGGCTGGCGCGGTGCCCTCCGCATCTGGTCATGGCGACCCTCGCCGAGACGTCCCCGGGCGAGCATTTCCGGCACACGTTCTACGACCTGGTCGAGGCGTTGGGCCACGTGGCCGCGACGGGGGCCGACCCGAGGGCGGTGGCCGCTTCTCTGCTCGCCGCCGACGTCGCGGTCGTGTCCCCGGGCGTGGTGGCCGCGCTCTATCCGTGGATGGACGACGAGATGCGCCGCTCGTTGTACGTGGCGCTCACCGATCCCGCCCATCCGCTGCGCGGCTGCTGGCCCGCCTCCGGCGAGTTGCCCGCCGCCCTGCTGCCCTCCGGGAGGGACGAGGCCGCCGCCCTGCTCGGAGCGGCGTACGCCACCGGGCTGGCGTGGTGCCGGCTGACGGGCACGGCCCCGCCGCCGCGGGGATTCCCGGTATCCTCGGCGGTCGTCGCGTGCCTCACGCACCAGCGGGACGACGCCGTTCCCGAGATCTCGGTGACCGATGAATTCGACGATCAGTCAGCGTCCGGGTGGCTCTTTCACAGGTGACGCTTTCTTCACCTGAATCCCAGGAAGACGCAATATCCTCTGCTTTTACCAAAGGGTGCGGGCGCCTTCCCGAAATTAACCGAATTGTGATCTCAGATTCTGGGAAATGGTTAGTGGTAGGGGGCGGACCAGCCCTCAGGAATGGTCCCGATGGGCCATGTCGGGGAAAGGCGGCCGGACGTAACCTCGTGATGGGTGTGGGCTGCAGAAGGAAGGACGACGCGGTGGGGCACGACGACCTGGACTCTCGGGTCCACGACCGTGTCGCGTTGGACGAGATCGCGCTCTATGCGGAGGTGCTGGAGGCCGTCAACTTCAGCGATGACCGACTGACCTTGGAAGAACTCGACAACGCGCTCGGATTGGGAACTTCGGCGAGCTGCTGAAGGCATTCACGAGAAACGGTCCCGGACTCCGGCAACGGGGTCCGGGATTGCTTTTCCGGGACTAGTCAACCAGCCCCCACCGCTCAGGAGCGTACGAGCCGGGCGATGGCCGCCGACGCTTCCTTGATCTTCTCGTCGGCCGCGGGACCGCCCTCGCTCACCGCGTGGGCGACGCAGTGCGCGATGTGGTCCTCAAGCAGCCCGAGAGCCACCGCCTGAAGCGCACGGGTCGCCGCCGACACCTGGGTGAGAACGTCGATGCAGTACGCGTCCTCGTCGACCATCCGATGCAGCCCTCGGATCTGCCCCTCGATCCGGCGCAGCCGCTTGAGATACGCCTGCTTGTCACCGCTGTACCCATGCATGACCTCACGTTACCCGTTTTGGGTATGAACGCCAGTCACTCCCGTGATCGCAGGCCGTACATGAGTTCCTGCCAGCGGGCGGCCACCACGCCGGCGGCGTGACCCGCGGCGGACTGGATCGCCCCGGCGGCCAGCGCCGTACGCCGGCGGTCGTCGTCCACCAGCCCGAGCAGGGCGGTGGCGTACGCCTCGACCTCGTCCCCGCCCTCGGGCACCAGCACGCTGTCGTGGCCGGGACGGACGAACTCCACCGGACCGCGCGCCCCGTCGAACCCGACGATCGGGACCCCGCAGCTCAGCGCCTCGACCACGCTCATGCCGGGCGCCTCGTGCCGGGACGGCACCGCGACGATGGACGCCTTGGCGAACTCGCCGGGAAGGTCGGACGTCGTGCCCATGAAGTAGACGTGGTTGTGCAGGTCGAGCTCGCGGACCAACGCGCGCAGCCGCTTCTCCTCCGGGCCCGTGCCGTACAGGCGAAGCCGCCAGTCGGGCCGCTTGTCCGCGACGACGGCGAAGGCGCGGATCAACCGGTTGTACGCCTTGACCGGCACGAGCCGGCCCCCGGCGCTGACGATGCGGTTGTCCATGCGGGACCTGGGCCACGGCCCGGCGGGCAACGCGTCCGGGATGGTGTGCACCGAGAGCTCGTCGTCGAGGAGGCGCGCCCAGTCCTCCCGCGCGCTCGTGGTACTCGTCACGACCGCGTCGAGGCGGGGATAGAAGCGGCGGACGGGACCGGGCACCGCGGGACGCGACCACTCCTTGGCGATCCGCACCACCTCGCGCGGCGCGTAGCGTGCCGACTGGACGCTGAGGCTCGGCCTGGCCGTGATCAGCACGTCCGTGCGCAGCCCGCGCAGCATGCGCCAGAGGGCGACCTCCGTGCGGACCTGGCCCGGCGGCAGCAGGTGGCGCACACCCGGTCGCGAGTCCACCAGCCAGCGCATGGAGATCCGCGGATCGACGGGGAAGAACGGCGTCTCCCTGGTCCGCTTGACGCTCACGATCTCGACCTCGTTGCGCGAGGCGAGCCCCGCCGCGAGGTTCAGCGTGGCCCGGACGTCACCGCGCATCCCGTACGCCGAGGGAAGCAGGAAGGAGATCTTCACGCGCCGACCTCCAGGCGCAGCTCGTCATCCGAGGTGAAGGTGGGGGTGACCGGGACGCCGTCGACCAGCACACGGGGGTAGTGCACCCGGCGGCGTTTGCCCTCGACGTCGTCGATCCTGGCGCCCAGCGGCAACCACCCGTCGATGCCGTCGACCTCCAGGGCCGGCTGCCAGACCCCCTCCTGGTCGGGCGCGGCCGCGAGAACGTCGCACAGCGAAAGCGCCGCGTGGAAGCGCACACCCTGGACCGTGGCGGCGACCGTCACGGTCGCGTCGGGGTCGCCGCAGCGCAACGTGAGCGTGGCCCCGCGGTGCCGGTCGTCGTCGTCGAGCCCCGTGTAGGCCAGCAGGCCGGTGACCTCGAAGCGTCCCTCGCGGAACCACACCGCCCGGACGTCGGCGACCGGCGCGGCTTCGTCGATCTTGACGGCGAGAAAGCCGTTGCGGGTCCGGTAGGCGCGGTAGGCCAGGGTGCGCCGTCCCAGCGCGTACGCGTCCAGCCGGTCGAGCGAGAAGCCGGGGTCGCTGCTGCGCATCCGCACCCGGGGACCGTCCTGCTGGAGATAGGCGTCCCAGCGTCCCGGCGTGAGCGACAACGGCGCGAGCGGCACCGCGAGCGTGGCCTCCTCGACGTCGCCCTCGGGTGCGTCGACGGCGTCAAGGGTGATCTGGCGTTCGGCTCCGGTGCCTCGATGCCGCAGGATCAGACGGGTTTCGCCGGAGAGCGGCTCCTCGACCGCCATTCGCACGGCGAGGACGTCGGCAAGGGTGACCTCGGCATCCGTAACGATCACGCCCACCGCTCAGCCCCCTCCCCGTTGATTGAGCCACCGTTGAGGTTACCGTGATTTTCCCGTTATGTGGATATGCGGAGAAAGACATTTGGGGTTAACGCCGGGATTACTGATACCCCTGCAGATCTGACCGATCAATTCCACAAATTGTGGATAAGATTGGAAAGTCGCGGATCGCCCTCCCCCTTCCTCCCTGGGAGGGCGATCCGTTACGACGCGTACCGTCAGCCGGCGACCGGCTCGCCCTTGACGGACTTGATCAGCAGCTGCGCGACGTCGACGACTTCCAGCGTCTCCTTGGCCTCGCCGCTGTTCTTCTTCTCGTTGATGGCGTCGCCCAGCATGACGAGGCAGAACGGGCACGCGGTGGAGACGGTGTCCGGATCGGTGGTCAGCGCCTCGTCCACCCGCTCGGTGTTGATGCGCTTGCCGATCCGCTCCTCCATCCACATGCGGGCGCCTCCGGCGCCGCAGCAGAAGCCGCGGTCCTTGCAGCGGTGCATCTCCTGCGCCTGGACGCCGGGCACCTTCGCCATGATGTCGCGGGGCTGCGCGTACACCTTGTTGTGGCGGCCGAGGAAGCACGGGTCGTGGTAGGTGATCTTCTCCTCGATCGGCGTGATCGGGGTGAGCCTGCCCTCCTCCACCAGGTGCGCCAGGAGCTGGGTGTGGTGCACGACCTCGTAGGTGCCACCCAGCTGCGGGTACTCGTTGGCGAGCGTGTTGAAGCAGTGCGGACAGGTCGCGACGATCTTCTTGACCCCGGCCTCGTTCAGCGTCTCGATGTTCTGCTGGGCGAGCATGTTGAACAGGAACTCCATGCCCAGGCGGCGGGCCGGGTCACCCGTACACGCCTCCATCGGGCCGAGCACACCGAACTTCACGCCCGCGATGTGCAGCAGCTCGGCGACCGCCTTGGTGGTCTTCTTGGCGCGGTCCTCCAGGGCTCCGGCGCAGCCGACCCAGAAGAGGTACTCGACGTCCTCGGGCATCTTCTCGTCGATGATCGGGACCTCGAAGTCGAGCTCCTCGATCCACTCGGCCCGCTTCATCTCGGACATGCCCCACGGGTTGCCCTTGTTCTCGAGGTTCTTGAGCATGACGCCCGCCTCGGACGGGAACGAGGACTCGATCATGACCTGGTAGCGGCGCATGTCGAGGATGTGGTCGATGTGCTCGATGTCGACCGGGCACTGCTCGACGCAGGCGCCGCAGTTGGTGCAGGACCACAGCACGTCCGGGTGGATGACGCCGTCCTCACCCACGAGGGGCTTGTCCAGCAGGGCGAGCACATCCTCCGGGTAGCCGGCCCTCGCCTCTTCACCCGCCAGCAGGTACGGCGCGATCTTGAAGGCGTGGTCGCGCTGGTCGATGATCAGCATCTTCGGCGACAGCGGCTTGTCGGTGTTCCAGGCGGGACACTGCGACTGGCAACGGCCGCACTCGGTGCAGGTGTAGAAGTCCAGGAAGCCCTTCCAGGAGGTGTCCTGGATCTTGCCGCGGCCGAAGACGTCGACCTCGGGGTCGGCCTCCTCGAAGTCCAGCACCTTGCCGCCGCTGCGCATCTCCTGCGCCGCGCCCAGGCCGTCCGGGCGACGGGAGAACATCACGTTCAGCGGCGCCGTGAAGATGTGCAGGTGCTTGGAGTTCACCACGATGATCAGGAACACCAGCATGACGCCGATGTGCAGCAGGAGGCCGATCTCCTCCAGCAACTCGCTGGTCGGCAGGATCTTCGCGGTCAGCTCCGAGGCGAACGCGCCGGAGGCGTACGGGAAGTTCCCCGTGTTGATCGCCGCGCCGCGGAAGAGGAACATCGTCCAGATCACGTTGAAGATCATGAAGAGGACGAGCCAGGCGCCGCCCAGGTGCGAGCCGGAGAACCGGGAACCGCGCCCGAGCTTCTTCGGCGAGTTCTTGATCCGGATGACGGTGAACGCGACCAAACCGATCAGCGCCGCGACCGCGATGAAGTCCTGCAGGAAACCGAGGACCGCCCACGTCCCGATGAGCGGAATGTGGAAGTCCGGCGTGCCAGTGATCATCCCCTGGATGAGCGCGCCGTACGCCTCGAGGTAGACCGTCGCCAGGATGAAGAACGCCCACATCACGAAGAAGTGCGCGGTGCCCGACGGCGTCCACTTGAGCAGCTTCTTCTGCCCGAAGACCTCGACCAGCTGGGCCTTGATCTCCGCGCCGACGTTATCCTTGGCGTACTCGATCCGTTCGGGCGCGGGCTGGCCGCTGGTGGCGAGCCTGTAGAGGAACGCCACGCGACGGCCCGCGAAGGCGAGCGCCACGCCCGTCATGACGAGCCCGATGATCGCAACCCAGAGCACGGGTCCTCCCTTAGCAAAGTTGGCTGCCGGCGTACGACCGCAGGTCATCCACAATTACGCCGAGGCCGCACCGAATCCTACCCACGGGTAACTTGTCGGGCAAAAGTCCGGCACGTCCAGCCTCGATAGTAGAAGAAAGCTCTAGATCGATGTCAGCCGGGCTACGCGGAGAGATAACGCTGCAGCGTAGGGGCGAGGATCTCGACGAGTTCCTCCGTGTCCGCCGAGGCGAGCGGTTCCAGTTTGACGATGTAGCGCATCATCAATACTCCGAACATCTGGGCGAAGGCTACCTCCATCCTGATGGGTGGGATGCACAGTGCCTCCGCCACCCGGGTGAGGATCGCCTCGGTGATGAACTCGCGCAACATGTCGACCGCCTGCTCGTTCACCATCGCGGTGCGCAGCAGCGCCACGATCGGCTCACGGGCCTCGGGCGTCGAGATCATGGTCAACAGGAAGCGGACCAGCCGCTCGCCGATCTGCTCGGGCGGACCGCCGAGGATCGTCGGCAGCACGGCCGCCGGATTGACCGGGAACTGCATCGCCGCGACGAAGACGCCCTCCTTCGACGCGAAGTAATGGTGCACGAGGGCCGGATCGACCCCCGCCTCGGCCGCGATCCCACGGACGGTCGCCTTGTCGTACCCCTTCTCCGCGAAGATCTTCCGCGCGGCGGCGAGCACCGCCCCGCGAGTGTCGGCCGTCCCCGGCCTGCGGCCGGGCCGCCTCTTCGGCGTCGCCCGCTCCGTCACCGGCGGCCCGAGGGGGCCAGATGCAGCCGCGCGAAGGCCAGCGCCTCGGCGAGATCGTCGATCCGCTCGCTCCGGCTGGCCGCCCTGCGGGTGTTGATCTCCAGCACGACCAGGCCGCCGTATCCGTTGCCCGCCAGACGCTCCAGCATCTGGGCGCACGGCTGGTTGCCCCGTCCGGGCACCAGATGCTCGTCCTTGTTGGTGGTGCCGACGCCGTCGGCGAGGTGCAGGTGGGCGAGCCGGTCGCCGAGCTTGGCCGCCATCTCCATCGCGTCCGATCCCGACACCGCCGTGTGCGACAGATCCAGCGTCACATCCGGGAAGTCGTAGTCGATCGGGTTCCACCCCGGCGCGTACGGCACGACCTCGCTGCCCCGGGCCCGCAGCGGGAACATGTTCTCCACCGCGAAGACGACGTCGGTCTCGTCGCGCATCCGGGCGAGACCGACCTCGAAGTCCCGCGCGTAGTCTCGCTGCCAGCGGAAGGGCGGGTGGACCACCACGGTCTGCGCTCCCAGGCGCTCGGCCGCGCGCCGCGCGCGCTGCAGCTTGAGCCACGGGTCGCGCCCCCACACCCGCTGGGTGACGAGTAGGCACGGCGCGTGCACGGCCAGGATCGGCATCTGGTAGTGATCCACCAGCCGCTCCAGGACCTCGACGTCCTGGCTGACCGGATCCTGCCCGACCATGATCTCCACACCGTCGTATCCCAGGCGCTGCGCCAGTTCGAAGGCGTCTGGCGTCCGCTCGGGGTACACCGACGCCGTTGACAACGCGATCTTCGCGTTGGGGACACGGATGGCACTCACGGATCCAGCCTAAGCCGGGCGGAGACCGCGTGCCGCGACGCCACAATGATGCAGCGAAGATCACAACCTATCGTTGACGCATGGCGCACATCCTGACCGGGGCCATTCCCAGCCCGAACATCTGGAACTCCCCGCAGACATACGAGCTGGAGAACCGGGCGGTCGACCCCGACGGCGTCGTCGACGCGGCCATGCGCGCGATCCGCCCGTGGGACGGCGCGACCGTGCTCGACATCGGCTGCGGCACCGGTTTCCACCTGCCCTCGCTCGCCGCGACGGCGGCCCGCGTGGTCGGGGTGGAGCCGCACGCCGGCCTCGCGTCCCGCGCCACCTCCCGCTGCGCCTCCCTCCCCAACGTCCGGGTCCGTACGGCCACCGCCCAGGCGCTCCCGGTGCCCGATTCGTCGGTGGACGTGGCCATCGCCCGCTGGGCGTACTTCTTCGGCCCCGGATGCGAGCCGGGGCTGCGGGAGCTGTCGCGGGTCATGCGCCGCGGCGGCGCGGCCTTCGTCGTGGACCTGGACGCCGCGAGGGGCGCGTTCGGGCGCTGGTTCAGCCGATCGATCCCGTCGTACTCCGCGAAGGACGTCGAGGCGTTCTGGTCCCGGCAGGGCTGGCAGCGCCGCGAACTCGACCTGCGGATGGTCTTCGCCACCAGAGCCGATCTGGAGAGCGTGCTCCGCATCGAGTTCACGCCCGCGGTGGCCGAGGCGGCCGCCGAGGAGACCGAGGGCCTGGAGCTCGACTACCCCAACGTCCTGCGCTGGCGGCATTTCTAGCGCCGGAGACGCCTTGACATTGACGTTGGCGTCAAGGCTTACCGTCGGGGTTCTGGGAGGGCCGATGCGGATCGGAGAGCTGGCTCGGCGCGCGGGCGTGAGCACCCGCGCTCTGCGCTACTACGAACAACAGGGGCTGATCGAGGCACGCCGCTCCGCGAACGGATACCGGGAGTACGACGAGGCCGACCTGCGGCTGGTCATGGAGATCCGTTCGCTCATGGCGGTGGGGTTCACCCTCGAGGACGCCCGGCCGTTCGTGGACTGCCTGCGCTCCGGACAACCTTCGGGGCACGCCTGCGCGGACTCCGTCGCGGTCTACCGGCGCAAGCTGGCCGAGATCGACGCGGACATCCGCTCGCTGATCGCCCGCAGGTCCGAGGTGGCCGCCCAGCTCGCACTGGCCTGCCCGGGCTGCGTGCTTTCCACAGGAGGAGAACCATGATCACCCTGACTGCCGAGACGTTCGACGAGCAGGTGCTGCGGAGCGACAAACCCGTCCTGGTGGACTTCTGGGCGGAGTGGTGCCCCCCGTGCCGGATGCTCGCGCCGATCCTGGAGGAGATCGCCTCCGAGTACGGCGACCGCCTCACCGTGGCCAAGCTCAACGCCGACGACCACCCCGAGATCGCCCAGCGGTACGGCATCCTCGGCTTCCCGACGCTGAACCTCTACCGCGACGGCGAGATCGTGCGGCAGATCCGCGGCGCGAAGCCCAAGCGCATGCTGCTGGCCGACCTCGCCGGGCACATCTGACCGTTCCCGCGTCCCCTCGTCCGTGCCTGATTGTCGGCGAGTGCCGATAGCGTGCCCCCGTGGCGACGAAGCAGAGGGTGTCCTACCGGTGCGGCGAGTGCGGGTGGACCACCGCCAAGTGGGTGGGGCGCTGTGGCGAGTGCCAGGCGTGGGGCACGGTCGAGGAGGCCGGCGCCCGGCAGGGCGTCAACGTGGTCAAGCCGGGCGCCGTGTCCGCGCCGGCGGTTCCGATCGGCGAGGTCAAGGCCGAGGTCGCACACGCCCGCCCCACCGGCGTCGGCGAGCTCGACCGGGTTCTGGGCGGTGGTCTGGTGCCCGGCGCTGTCGTCCTGCTCGCCGGTGAGCCGGGCATCGGCAAGTCCACGCTCCTGCTCGAGGCCGCGGCCCGCACCGCCGGCCACGAGACCGTCCTCTACGTCACCGGTGAGGAGTCGGCCGCCCAGGTGCGGATGCGCGCCGACCGCATCGGCGCGATCGAGCCCCGGCTCTACCTCGCCGCGGAGACGGACCTGTCGGCCCTGGTCGCGCATGTCGAGAAGGTCCAACCGCGGTTCCTCATCGTGGACTCGGTGCAGACCATCGGCTCCGCCGAGGCCACCGGCGTGCCCGGCGGCGTCACCCAGGTGCGCGAGGTCGCGGGCAACCTCGTCCGGCTGGCCAAGGAGCGCGGCATGTCGACGGTGCTCGTCGGCCACGTGACCAAGGACGGCACGATCGCCGGACCCCGCGTCCTCGAGCACCTCGTCGACGTGGTGCTCCACTTCGAGGGCGACCGCAACTCCCGGCTCCGCATGGTCCGCGCGGTGAAGAACAGGTTCGGCCCCATCGAGGAGGTCGGCTGCTTCGACCTCAACGAGCGCGGCATCACCGGGATCACCGATCCCAGCGGGCTGTTCCTCTCCCGGCACACCGAGCCGGTGCCGGGCACCTGCGTCACGGTCACCATCGAGGGCACCCGCCCGATCCCCGCCGAGGTGCAGGCCCTGGTCGGGCCGACCGAGGCGCCGCAGCCGAGGCGGACCTCCTCCGGCCTCGACTCCTATCGCGTGGCCATGGTGCTCGCGGTGATGGAGCGGCGACTGCAGGCCAAGATCGGCAAATGTGACGTGTTCACCGCGACCGTGGGCGGCATCCGGCTCACCGACCCCGCGGTCGACCTGGCCCTGATGCTCTCCGTGGTCAGCGCGGCCGCCGACCAGGCGCTGCCGCCCGGCCTGGTCGTGCTGGGCGAGGTCGGCCTCGCCGGCGAGCTTCGCCCGGTCCGCGACGTACGACGCCGTCTCGCCGAGGCCGCCAGGCTGGGATTCACCCGGGCGCTGGTGCCCAAGGGATCTCTCGAGGAGGGTGCCCCCAAGCTGGAGCCCGTGCCGTCCCGGGGGCATCTGGTCGCGGTCCGCGAGCCCATGCTGCGCACCACGAGCTTCGCCCCCGGCTTCGAGGTCACCGAGGCGGAGTTCGTCTGGGAGGCTCTGTCGCATGTCCGGTGACAGCGGGCACCCGCCGGTAAACTGAGCGAGGTAATGCGTCCGACCGCGGGGGTCACGTGCCACACAACGACAAGGGATCTGACGAGCGGCGCCGGGCGATACTCGCCGCCGTCGCCCCTGGCACCGCGCTGCGCGAGGGGCTGGAGCGGGTTCTCCGCGGCCACACCGGGGGTCTCATCGTTCTCGGCTACGACAGCACCGTCGAGGAGATCTGCACCGGCGGTTTCGAGCTCGACGTCGAGTTCGCGGCCACCCGGTTGCGTGAGCTGGCCAAGATGGACGGCGCGATCGTGCTGAACAGCGGCGACCTGCGGATCGTCCGCGCGGCCGTGCATCTCGTGCCCGACCCCAGCATCCCGACCGACGAGTCCGGCACCCGCCACCGTACGGCCCAGCGGGTGGCCCGGCAGACGTCCTTCCCCGTCATCGCGATCAGCAAGTCGATGCGGATGATCGCGCTCTATCTGGACGGCATCCGCTACGTGCTGGAGGAGTCCGCGGCGATCCTCTCCAAGGCCAACCAGGCGCTGGCGACGCTGGAGCGCTACAAGATGCGGCTGGACGAGGTGTCCGGCACGCTGTCCGCCCTGGAGATCGAGGATCTCGTCACCGTCCGCGAGGTGGTGACGGTGGTCCAGCGCCTCGAGATGGTCCGGCGCATCGCGGGCGAGATCGAGGGCTATGTCGTGGAGCTCGGCACCGACGGCCGGCTCCTCTCCCTCCAGCTCGACGAGCTCGTCGCGGGAGTGGACACCGACCGTGAGCTGATCGTGCGCGACTACCTGCCGGATTCGGTCGTGAAGCGGTCAGGCGACTTCGTCGAGCATCTGAGCGAGCTCGACGGGCTCTCGGCCGGCGATCTGCTCGACCCGTCGAAGGTCGCCCACGTGCTCGGCTACTCCGGCACGGGCGCCCTGGACGGGCCGGTCAGCCCACGCGGGTTCCGCCTGCTGACCAAGGTGCCGCGGCTGCCCGGCACGATCGTGGACCGGCTCGTCGACCACTTCGGCGGGCTCCAGAAGCTCCTGGCCGCCAGCGTCGACGACCTCCAGTCCGTGGGCGGCGTCGGCGAGACCCGGGCCCGCAGCGTCCGCGAGGGGTTGTCCCGGCTCGCTGAGTCCTCCCTGTTGGAGCGCTACATCTGAGCTCGCGGGGCGCCGGTGTCACCGCAGATAGAAGATCGCCTTCGAGCTCTTCAGCCCGTCCGCGTGCGTCCAGGCGACGTAGGTGCCCGGCAGGGCCGCCGCCCGCTTCACCGTGCAGTCGGCGCCGGAGCGGTGCCGATCCCACCGGATCGTCCGGACGTACGGCACGCCGCGCTTGAGCATCTGGATGTCCGTGCCGTCTCCGCTGACGCAGTCGGCCGTGGACCACACCCTGTCGTCGCCGGAGACGATGCGCGTCTCCAGCATCCGCGGGCCCACGTCGACCGTGCAGTCCACCCGGCCGGTGCTCACCACGGTCAGCAGGAACGTCGGTTCGGCGGTGCCCGCGTAGGTCTGCTGGCCCCCGCGCAGACTGAGCACGAGGTCCTTGGGGTCGCAGGGATCGCCCGGACGGAGCGGCGCCGCCGCCTTCGCCTCCTTGGCGTCCTTGGAATTCTTGGCGTCCTTGCCGCCCTTCGCCTCTTTCGACGCCCCGGACGGCGAGGCGGTGGGCGAAGCGGAGTTCCCGGCGCCTCCCGAGGCCGACGGCGAGGCGAGAGGGGACGGAAGCGAGACGACCAGCGTGTCGGGACCGGGCGTGGCGTTCTTGGCCGCTCCGGTGGTCCCCTGCCTTCCCGAAGCGCTCGTGCACGCCCAGGCCACGACCGCCACCACGACGAGAACGCCGGTGAGCACCACCATACGACGGCGCCAGTAGACGTCCGTCCCCTCGATGCCGACGTCACTACTGAACGTGTCCGGATCCATACGCTCAGTATGGTGAGTCGTTGGGCGCGAGGGGGAACGGCTCGCCGACGGTGGTGCCACCGGACCGCCGGTAAGGTCGGCGAGTGGCCATCTCACTGCGCGAGCCCATCCTCGACTGGTACGCCGAACACAACCGGGACCTGCCGTGGCGGCGTCCGGAGGCGACCCCCTGGGGCATCCTCGTCAGCGAGATCATGCTGCAGCAGACCCCCGTCGTCAGGGTGCTGCCGGTCTGGACCGAGTGGATGGAGCGCTGGCCCACCCCCGAGGCGCTCGCCGCGGTGCCCCCAGGCGAGGCCGTACGCCACTGGGGCCGGCTCGGATACCCGCGCAGGGCGCTGAACCTGCACGCGTGCGCCAGGGCCATCACAGCGGACCACAGGGGCCGGGTGCCCTCCTCGTACGACGAGTTGAGGGCGCTGCCCGGCATCGGCGACTACACGGCCGCCGCGGTGGCGAGCTTCGCGTACGGGCACAGCCACGCGATCCTGGACACGAACGTCCGGCGGGTGCTCGCCCGTGCCGTACGCGGCGAGGAGTACCCGCCGAAGGCCACCACGTCGGGCGAGCGCAGGCTCGCCGAGTCGCTGCTCCCCGCCGTCGGCGCCCCGCGCTGGGGCGTCGCGGTGATGGAACTCGGCGCGCTGGTCTGCACCGCGCGCGCTCCCCGCTGCGATGACTGCCCGATCGTGTCGCAGTGCGCCTGGCGCCTCGCCGGGCGGCCCGCCCACGACGGCCCCGTACGGCGCGGCCAGACCTACGCGGGCACCGACCGGCAGTGCAGGGGGCGGCTCCTGGCCGTTCTGCGCGACGCGCACGGCCCGGTGCCAAAAGGGGCGCTGGACGTGGTCTGGGCGGACCACGTCCAGCGTGAGCGGGCTCTGGACGGCCTCCTGGACGACGGGCTGGCCGAGGTCCTCACGGACGGGACCTACCGGCTGCCCGGGTGATCAGGCGGCGAGCTTGAGCCCGAGAGCGGTCAGGTTGCTGCGGGTCCAGTCGAGCTCGTCGGCCAGCCGCGCGACGAGCGCCGCCGGGCCCTTCGTCTTCGGCGGGTTCCAGTCGTGCACCTCGACCTCGACGTGGGCGCTGCCGCTCACCGCCCCGGACAGGATCGCGTTCAGCGTGCCCTCGATCACCGGCTGGGTGCTGGGGATCTCGTGGCCGTGATTGTGCACGTGGCCGAGCTTCACCACGGGCGCGCCCGTCTGCGCGAGGCCGCGCAGGGCGTCGCCGGTCGCGTCGTCGCCGGAGGACAGGTGGCAGGCGTCCAGGCACACACCGAGGTGCTCGGAGTCGATGCCGCCGACCCGGCGCAGGGCCTGCTCGGTGGTCTCCAGAACGCAGCCGGGCCACGGCTCGAAGCCGACCCGGATCGTCTTGCCCGTCACGCTGTAGAGGCCGCGCAGCTCACGTGAGAGACGCTCCAGCCGCCGCGAGGCGATCGAGTGCAGGTCGGCGGGCCAGTCACGGCGCCACCCGATCGGGATCGTGGAGATGCTGCCGAACCTGACGTCATCCGGAAGCAGGAACGAGAGGATCTTGGCCAGCGCCATGGTGTACCGGTATCGCTCGGGCTTCGCCCAGTCCGGCCCGGGAACCTCCTGGTGGCGTCCGCCGGTGCCGTTGAGGCTCACCACCTCGAGGCCGCGCTCCTCGAGCGACCTGCGCAGCCGTACCAGCTCGATGCGGTCGGCGACCAGGTGGTCGGCGACCGCGGGGGCGAGCCACAGGCACACGCCGAGCCGGGCCACGCCCAGCTTCCTGCGCACCGGCACCGCGTAGCGGGTGAGGTGCGCGATCAGGTTCTCCAGGTCCTCGGCGGGATGTACTCCCGTGTTGTAGGCCAGATGAACGAGCGTCCCGTCGTCGTGCAACAGGCGCATCAGGTCCCTCCAAGGCTTGTCCGCTTTCCCGACCCCATTGGTCCACACGGTCTGTCCTGACCGCATGGGACGGGAGTCCCCTCCCTGCCGGGAATCCGGCCCGGGCCACCGAGCTTGCCCCGGTGCCTCCGGTTACCGCGTCCGTCCCGCAGCTGATTTCTCGGTACGCCGCAGGGGTGATTTCGGGCCCGTCGGGTCTCCGGCGGGCGCTCTACGCAGTGTAGTACTACATCGAGTGGTGGCATAGCCCGGTATCACAGAAAACAAGAACCCCGCGTGAGGGCTTTCTCACGCGGGGTTCCCGTCAGCACATCCGGGTGCTGGATCGGCTCAGTGCTGGATCGGCTCCACGATCGAGGCCGCGGAGTCCGGCACCTCGGGGCTCTTGGCCTCGCCGACGAAGGTGAACTTCGCCGCGTCGCCCTCGCCCTCGACGTCGATCTTGACGATGTGGCCCGGACGCAGCTCGCCGTAGAGGATCTTCTCGGAGAGAACGTCCTCCAGCTCGCGCTGGATCGTACGGCGCAGCGGACGGGCGCCCATCACCGGGTCGTAACCGCGGTCGGCGAGCAGCTGCTTGGCCGCGGCGCTGAGCTCCAGGCCCATGTCGCGGTCCTTGAGCCGCTCGTCCACCTGGGCGAGCATCAGGTCGACGATCTGGATGATCTCCTTCGGCGTGAGCTGGTGGAAGACCACGATGTCGTCGACGCGGTTCAGGAACTCGGGCCGGAAGTGCTGCTTGAGCTCCTCCTGGACCTTGGACTTCATCCGGTCGTAGTTGCTCTCGACGTCGTTGGACTTCGCGAAGCCCACCCCGATGCCCTTGGAGATGTCCCGGGTGCCGAGGTTGGTCGTCATGATGATGACGGTGTTCTTGAAGTCCACCACGCGGCCCTGGGCGTCGGTCAGGCGACCGTCCTCCAGGATCTGCAGCAGCGAGTTGAAGATGTCCGGGTGGGCCTTCTCGATCTCGTCGAAGAGGACCACGGAGAACGGCTTGCGCCGCACCTTCTCGGTGAGCTGGCCGCCCTCCTCGTACCCGACGTAGCCGGGCGGGGAGCCGAACAGCCGCGAGACGGTGTGCTTCTCCATGAACTCGGACATGTCGAGCATGATCAGCGCGTCCTCGTCCCCGAACAGGAACTCGGCCAGCGCCTTGGACAGCTCGGTCTTACCGACACCGGACGGGCCGGCGAAGATGAACGAACCACCCGGACGGCGCGGGTCCTTCAGACCGGCGCGCGTGCGGCGGATGGACCGGGACAGACCCTTGATCGCGTCGTCCTGGCCGATGATCCGCTTGTGGAGCTCGTCCTCCATGCGGAGCAGTCGCTGCGACTCCTCCTCGGTCAGCTTGAAGACCGGGATGCCGGTGGCGGTCGCGAGCACCTCGGCGATGAGCTCCTCGGTGACCTCGGCCACGACGTCCATGTCGCCGGCCTTCCACTCCTTCTCCCGGCGCTCGCGCTTGAGCTGGAGCTGCTTCTCCTGGTCGCGCAGCGCCGCGGCCTTCTCGAAGTCCTGCGCGTCGATCGCGGACTCCTTCTCGCGCCGCACGTTGGCGATCTTCTCGTCGTACTCGCGCAGGTCCGGCGGAGCGGTCATCCGGCGGATGCGCATCCGCGAACCGGCCTCGTCGATGAGGTCGATCGCCTTGTCCGGCAGGAACCGGTCGCTGATGTACCGGTCGGCGAGCTGGGCCGCGGCCACGAGCGCGCCGTCGGTGATGGACACCCGGTGGTGCGCCTCGTAGCGGTCCCGCAGACCCTTGAGGATCTCGATGGTGTGGCTGAGGCTGGGCTCGGCCACCTGGATCGGCTGGAAGCGCCGCTCCAGGGCGGCGTCCTTCTCCAGGTGCTTGCGGTACTCGTCCAGCGTGGTGGCGCCGATGGTCTGCAGCTCACCACGGGCCAGCATCGGCTTGAGGATGCTGGCGGCGTCGATCGCGCCCTCGGCCGCGCCCGCACCGACCAGCGTGTGCAGCTCGTCGATGAACAGGATGATGTCGCCGCGGGTGCGGATCTCCTTGAGCACCTTCTTCAGGCGCTCCTCGAAGTCGCCGCGGTAACGCGAACCCGCGACCAGCGCGCCCAGGTCCAGCGTGTAGAGCTGCTTGTCCTTGAGCGTCTCGGGAACCTCGCCCTTGACGATCTTCTGGGACAGGCCCTCGACGACGGCGGTCTTGCCGACGCCGGGCTCACCCACGAGAACCGGGTTGTTCTTGGTCCTCCGGGAGAGGACCTGCATGACCCGCTCGATCTCCTTCTCCCGGCCGATGACCGGGTCGAGCTTGCCCTCACGGGCGGCCTGGGTGAGGTTGCGGCCAAACTGGTCCAGCACAAGGGAGGTGGACGGCGCCGCCTCCTGCGGGCCCCCGGCCGCCGCGGGCTCCTTGCCCTGGTAGCCGTGGAGCAACTGGATGACCTGCTGCCGCACCCGGTTGAGGTCGGCCCCCAGCTTCACCAGCACCTGGGCCGCCACGCCCTCGCCCTCACGGATGAGGCCGAGCAGGATGTGCTCGGTGCCGATGTAGTTGTGGCCGAGTTGCAGGGCCTCGCGGAGCGACAGCTCAAGGACCTTCTTGGCGCGCGGGGTGAAGGGAATGTGCCCCGAAGGCGCCGACTGCCCCTGGCCGATGATCTCCTCGACCTGCTGGCGCACACCTTCAAGACTGATGCCCAGGCTCTCCAGAGCCTTGGCGGCAACGCCTTCTCCCTCATGGATCAAGCCAAGAAGAATGTGCTCAGTACCGATGTAGTTGTGGTTGAGCATCCGGGCCTCTTCCTGGGCCAGGACGACAACCCGCCGCGCACGGTCGGTGAACCTCTCGAACATCTCGTCGCTCCTCACAGAGCGGTCAGGCGGACCCGGGATGTCCGGCCCGTCCTTCCGCATGGTAGCCCCGACCCGGCAACCGCTCCTATCAGAGAGGACGTTCCCCGAGAGCAGGGCGTTCACCCTTCATCCAACTACCTGCCGGGGGCGAGGTGTTCCCGATACGCCGCAAGCGAACGAGGTTTAGGGAAGTGCAAACAGAATCGTGCGGCCCCACCGAAGGTCGTAACATCCGACGACCGGTTTGACCGCACGATCAAAAGCACCCTTAGTGGGCGGCGTCGTACGCCTCCACGATCGAGGCGGCAATGCGACCACGCTCGCTGACCGGGTGCCCGTGCGCCTTCGCCCAGGCACGGATCTCGGCGCTCTTCTCGCGGGTCATCGCCCGCTGAGCACCGCCGGCGGCACCACGACGACGTCCGCGCGCCGGAGCGGCTTCCGCGTGCCGCGCACCGCCGACGAAAGGCGACAGTGCCTCGCGCAGCTTCTTTGCGTTCCCATCGCTGAGATCAATCTCATAAGACTTACCATCAAGCGCGAAGGTGACCGTCTCATTGGCCTCGCCGCCATCGAGATCGTCGATGAGAATCACCTGCGTATGCTTGGCCATGCGGCAATCCTTTCGGAGCATTGTTTGATTCGTCAGCCAAACATATACCCGGTTCGGGCGGCTGACAATTCAACTTTCAGCTCATCCTCAGGAACTCGTGTTGTCCTTGTCACGTCGTTCCGTTGCGGTCCGAAGGCCGGCCGCCTCGGAACGGACCAACTTAACCACGCCGTAGACGACCGCACCGCCGACAACTACGACGGGTATCAAGGCGGACAATACCTCTGTCATTCGTCCTCGCTCGTGCCGGGGGTGTCTTTCTCGGCACCCAGGATTTTCGGAGCCCGGGCGTGGCGCACCGCATGTCGCCCTCGCGGAGTCCCTGACCTGACGATAGCCCCACGTGACGCCCGGTGTGCCTCCGGGGGCGGCCGGTGGCGGTGGGGCGATTCCATGTCTCTCCAGCCGCCTTACCGGATGCATAGAAATCGTACCCATGAATGACAAGTGGGGCGGTCCGCGACGGAGCCGCCCCACTGTTTTGACCGGACGCCGGTCAAGTTGTTCTTCCCGCGATCAACGCGGCGCCTTCACCACCACGGTTCCGGCGACCTTGTCGTGCAGGCCCTGCTGCAGGGGCTTGTCGACGAGGATGAACACGCCCGTCGCCAAGGCGAAAAGACTGGCCAGGAGACCGATGACCGGAATGCCGTAGAGCACGAAGACGCCGGGATACACGGCCGAGCGCCGCATCACGACGGAGGAATCCAGCGGTGCGCCGCCCAGAGCGACCAGCTGGATCTTCATGATCTTCTTTCCGATGGTCTGGCCATCCTTGGAGTGCAGGACGTAATCGTAGGCCGCGTACGCACCATAGGCGATCAGGGACGCGATGAAGCCGGTAAGAAAGCTGCCGCTCGCCACGCCGAGGACGATGCTCAGAATCAGGTACACGACGCCGAAGATGACGCTGTCGATGATTCGCGCGACCAGACGCTCCCACCATTCGGCGAGCGGGGCCGGAACACCCGGCGGAAGGGGGGCGCCCTGCGGAGCCCCATAACCACCCGGGGGCGGATAGGCGCCCGGCGGCGGGGGCGGCGGAGCCGAGCCATAGGGGTTCTGGCCGGGGGGCGGTTCCGCGGTCATTGGGTCACCTCTCACGTGTGGAGGACATGCGTTCCCCAACCATCGCACGGATGATCCCGACTGTTACCGCTTTTCGCCCCCAATAGGGACACAGTTCCAATCCCGCTCGCGCCCATGAAAACGGGACCGATGGCTCGTTCCATCGGCCCCGCTTTCCCTGGTTACCCAGGCCGGACTTACTTGATCTTGACCACGACGGTTTTGGCGGCCTTGTCGTGCAGCGCCTGCCACAACGGCCGGTCCCAGAGCAGCCAGAGCGTGTTCACCAGAGCGAAGAGGTTGAGCAGCAGGCCCACGACGGGAATCCCACCGGGGATCTGCGGCCCGAACAGGACTCCGGCCCGCTTTCCTGCGACATCCGTCGCGAGGCCGCCCGACGGGAGGGAATCGCCCACGGGGACGACCTTGATGCCCATGACGATCTTGCCGACCGTCTGCCCGCGCTGCTTGAGCATCATGAACTCGTACCCGGTCGCGATCAGGCCAGCGATCGCCGAGATGAGCAGACTGGCGAGGATCACGCCGCCACCCGCCGTGAAGGCACCCGTCTCCGGGTTGAAGCTGGCCTCGGTGACGATGATCATGGTCAGCACCGTCGAGACGATGGCGTAGGGGATGCCGATGATCACGACGTCGATGAGACGGGCCACCAGGCGCTGCCACCACTCAGCGAGCGGGGCGGGCGCGCCGGGCGGGACCTCCGCCGCCTGCCCGCCGTAGGGCTGGGCGTAGCCCTGCTGCCCGTACCCGGGCTGCCCATAGCCCTGCTGGGGATAGGAGGGCTGCTGGCCGTAGCCCTGCTGACCGTAGTCGGCCTGCTGACCGTAGCCGGGCTGCTGGGCGTACCCCTGCTGGGGCTGCTGGCCGTAGCCGGCCTGCTGGCCGTACTGCTGCTGCTCCTGGCCGTAGCCGGGCTGGGTCTGCTGGCCATAACCGGGCTGCTGCTGGCCGTACCCCTGAGGCTGGCCGAACGCGCCCGTACCGGGCTGCTGGCCATATCCCTGCTGGGGCTGCTGCCCGTAGCCCTGCTGGCCGTACTGCTGCTGCCCATAGCCCTGCTGCGGCTGCTGCGGCTGCTGGGCCTGCTGGCCGTACCCCTGCTGCCCGTACGGCTGCTGAGGCTGCTGCTGGGCCGACTGGCCATAACCGGGCTGCTGCTGACCGTACCCCTGAGGCTGGCCGAAGGCCCCGGTCCCGGGCTGCTGCTGGCCGTACTGCTGCTGCCCGTAGCCCTGCTGGGGCTGCTGGGGCTGCTGGCCGTAGCCGGGCTGCTGCTGCTGGCCGTAGACGTGCTGGTCGTGCTGCTGGCCGTATCCATAGGCCTGCTGGGGGCCCGTCGACTGCGACGGGTTGCGGTAACTGACGACCGTGACATCAGGGTCGTACTGCTGGGCTGGATTGCTCGTACCCTGCTCACGGTCCGAAGGCGGCGGTGGGGTGCCGTCCGGAGCGTCCTGGGGGTACGGCGGCTGTCCGGAGCTCACCGTTTCACCTCGTTTCGGGTTCGCATGCGGCGATCGTCATGCGCATGCCGATATGGCCAAAGTAGCGACAGGCGTATCAACAGTCACCTTTCCGGCCGGTCACCACCATGGTCAGACTCGGGGTTGGAGATGCAGCAGCATTCGGGTGTTGCCGAGCGTATTGGGCTTGACGTGCTCGAGATCGAGGAACTCCGCGACGCCTTCGTCGTAGGAGGCGAGCAGCTCGGCGTACACCTCCGGAGAGACAGGGGTCCCGTGAATGGGCACGAATCCGTGCCTTCCGAAGAACGTGACCTCGAAGGTCAGACAGAAGACCCGGCGCACACCCAGCTCGCGGGCCGCGTCGATGAGCGCGCCGACGATCCAGTGGCCGACGCCCATCCCCCGGGCGGCGGGGTCGACGGCGACCGTGCGGATCTCCGCCAGGTCCTCCCAGAGCACGTGCAGCGCCCCGCAGCCGACGACCGTCCCATCGACCTCCGCCAC
The DNA here is from genome assembly GCF_020826795.1 of Microtetraspora sp. AC03309. NCBI lineage: Bacteria > Bacillati > Actinomycetota > Actinomycetes > Streptosporangiales > Streptosporangiaceae > Microtetraspora > Microtetraspora sp. AC03309. The sequence goes on from NZ_JADDIL010000040.1 coordinate 31,081, forward strand.
CCAGAACTCCTGGACGTCCTCGTACAGGGTGACGGTGGTCTTCTTCAGCAACCGCGGCCCGACGCCGGAGTACGCGTCGACGAGGCGGCGGATGGCGCGGACGTCGAGGGTCCTCGCCCGGCGCACGATCACGACCCGGGACGCGCGCTCACCGCTCTCGGCTTCCGAGGGCCGGCCCGCAACCTGCTCCATGGATCGCCAGCCTAGTCGCCGCCCGGCCCGTGCGGGCGCGCCGCGAGGGCCCGTACGCGAGCGCGGAGGAGAACACGGATTAACGGTCATGCCGAAACCCGAGCAACCCTCAGATCAGCTCACTGTGCGTATCCGTTCGAGCACGTTCCGCGCCTCCTCGGCTTACGTTCCGGGAATATCCAATTTTGCGACCTCTCGAGCCTGCGCTGACCTGCTACGGAGACGGCCGGGCAACAGGTAAACGCAGGGTAATGGACGTCCCGGTCCACTATCACATGTGACCGGACCGTGATCATTCAGTTGTGAAAGCTAGACGGAATCACGAGTTCTGGTTGAGCAGGAACCCGGTGTGCACTAGTGTCCAGCGACGATGCCGGTCATCGCGAAAAGGCGCGAACGACCGGACCGCCGAGTCCCCGAGGCGCCCGTGCCGAAGGGAGCCGGGGAACCAACTGTGGAGATCCGGGGTCAAACCCAGGTCATCAAGGGGTGAATCCGAAAGGTAGGGCTACTCCGGCCCGAACCCGTCAGCTAACCCGGTAGGCGGCCAAAGTGTCGGCAGCCGCCGCCATCGCCCTCGGGCGTTCGCGCGGTGCGGGGATCCGCCTGCCGGGCACGCGTAGGAGAGGAGCTTTGTTGCGCATCTCTGGAGGACGATCCGCGGGCAGGCACGCTCGTGGGCGACGGCGCCGCGCCCGGTCATCGACCGGCGGCCCGATCCGCAGGTTCGCATTCTTCGGTGTCGCTCTCATCGCGATGACCTTCGGCGCCCCCGTCATGGCCGCGACCGCCGAACCGCAGCCCAGCCTCAAGGAGCTGACCGCCGAGGTCGAGCGCCTCTACACCGAGATCGAGACCCTCACCGAGGATTACAACGGTGCCCGGGTCAGGCTCAAGGAGGCCCAGCGGTCGGCCGATCTCGCGAAGAAGACCCTCGCCACGAGCGAGACCGAGCTGGAGACCCGGCGCAGGACGGCGAGCCTCCTCGCGCAGAACTCCTACATGACCGGCGGCTTCGGTTCCGCCTTCGCGCTGCTGAGCGCGGACGACCCGGATTCGTACCTCGACCAGGCGTCCACGACCTACGCCCTCCAGATGCAGCAGGGCGAGGAGGTCGCTCAGGTGGCCAAGGCGATGGAGGCGGCCGAGCGGGCCAGGACCAGCGCGAAGGCCCGCCAGAAGGAAGTGAAGGACCTGCTCTCCGGCCTCGACGAGCAGCGCGACAAGATCCGCAAGCTGGTCAAGAAGTCCGAGAGCAACCTGTACAGCAAGGTCGCGGGGAGCGTCACCAGGGGAAGCGCCGCCCGGCGGCTGGCCTTCCCGATCATCGGTGACGGCAAGGCGGCCGAGGCCGCGCGCTGGGCCCTCACCCAGCAGCTCAGGCCCTATGTCTGGGGTGCCGACGGCCCGACCTCGTTCGACTGCTCGGGGCTCGTCATGGCGGCCTACCAGACGGTCGGGATCAGCCTGCCCCATTACACCGGCTCACAGTGGTCGTCCGGCACGCACATCGCGCGCGAGGACATGCGCCCCGGCGACCTGGTCTTCTTCTACAACGACCTGCACCACGTGGGCATCTACATCGGCGGCGGTTACATGGTCCACGCGCCCCGTACGGGCGACGTCGTCCGGATCGCCTCGCTGGCCAACCGGCCCTTCGCGGGAGCCGTACGGATCGCGGACTAGTTTTCCGCGCTCCTCGGCCGGGCGTCGCCTCAGATCAGCCCAGATCGGCTCAGATCGGGCTCAGATCAGGCGGCGCCTGGCCGCCCACGCGACCGCCTCGATGGCGGTCGCGACCCCGATCCTGTCGCAGATGACCCGCAGCCGGCGCCGTACGGTGCGACCGCTCACATCGAGGCGGCGGCCCACCTTGTCGACGGTGCCGCCCTTGGCCAGTTCGGCCAGCAACCTCAGATCGTCATCGCTGAGACCGGCGCGGTCGCATTCCGACACGGGGCTCTCGCCCCGGGAAACCACATCGGAAAGCGGCATCGTCAGCCCTCCCCCACCAGGATGATTTATCGGTCCGCCCTGGGAAGGTAAACACTTTGTTCAAAAATCGTCAAGTTCGGACCCTGATTGGTCATTGACAGTCCGTACGGCAAAGCGGGGCATCCGTGCGGTTTAGGTCCCCGCCTTTATCCCGAATTTCGCGGCAAGCATGGAAAACGCCATGCGCCTCTCGGACCGAAAGTCGGGACTCAAAGGGCCGCGTCGTACGCGGCGTGGGCCGCCTCCACCTCGCCGATGTGAACCTCCGCCCATTCCTTGACGGCGTACATCAGCGGCATGAGGGTCCATCCGAGCGGGGTGAGGTCGTAGTCGACCCGGACGGGCACGGCCGCGGTCACCCTGCGGGACACCAGCCCGTCGCGTTCCAGCGTGCGCAGCGTCTGGGTGAGCATCTTCTGGCTCACCCCGGAGACGCTCTTCGCGAGGTCGGTGTAGCGGCGGGGACCGTCGGCCAGCGCGTTCAGCGTCAAGTTCACCCACTTGTCGCTGAGCCGATCGAGGAGCTGCCGGGAAGGGCCGCTCATCGCGTACGCACCAGAGTCCATCATCTGAGACTGATGTGCCGCCATCCCACTCCCCTACGGGCATTTCATACTTTCAGGGGGTTTCTTACCAGAAGAGAGTAGCTTTTCAAAGGTTCGCAACCCGCCCATGGGTTAGACATGCGGCCGTACCAGCGGGAACAGGATCGTCTCGCGGATGCTCCTCCCGGTGAACGCCATGATCATACGGTCGATCCCGACGCCCACCCCGCCCGTCGGCGGCATGGCGTACTCGAGGGCGCGCAGGAAGTCCTCGTCCAGCCGCATGGCCTCGGGATCGCCGCCCGCGGCGAGGACGGACTGCTCGGTGAGGCGGCGGCGCTGCTCGATCGGATCGACGAGCTCCGAGTAGGCCGTGCCCAACTCGGTGCCGAACCCGATGAGGTCCCACTTCTCCGTCAGCTGCGGGTTGTCCCGGTGCTGGCGGGTGAGCGGCGACGTCTCCAGCGGGTAGTCCATGACGAACGTCGGCTGGATCAGTGTGTGCTCCACCAGCGCCTCGAAGATCTCCTGGACGAGCTTGCCCTGCCCCCATCCGGAATCCCAGTTGATCTGCCGCTGATCCGCGTATTTCCGGACCTGTTGGAGAGGGGTCTCCGTGGTGACCTCCTCGCCGAGGGCGGCAGACACCGAGCCGTACAGCGTGATCCGCGGCCACTCGGCCATGCCCAGGTCGATCTCCTCGTGCCCGTGGACCACCACCGTCGTGCCCAGGGCGGCCACGACCGCCTGCTGGTACATCCGCTGGGTCAGATCCGCCATGTCGTTGTAGTCGAGATACGTCCCGTACGCCTCGAGCATGGTGAACTCGGGGTTGTGCGTGGCGTCCGCGCCCTCGTTGCGGAAGTTCCGGTTGATCTCGAAGACCTTCTCCAGGCCGCCGACCACGAGCCGCTTGAGATAGAGCTCGATCGCGATGCGCAGGTAGAGGTCCATGTCGTAGGCGTTGATGTGCGTACGGAACGGCCGGGCCGCCGCGCCGCCGTGGATCGGCTGCAACATCGGCGTCTCGACTTCGAGGTAGCCCTCGTCGTGCCAGAAGTCGCGGACGGCGCGCACCGTGGCGCTGCGGATCCGCGCCATCCGCCTGGCCTCGTCGTTGACGATCAGATCGACGTAGCGGAACCTCACCCGCGACTCCGGGTCGGTGAGGCCGGCGTGCTTCTCGGGCAGCGGGCGGAGGCACTTGGAGGTGATCTGCCAGCGTTCCGCCATGACGGACAGCTCGCCCCTGCGCGAGGTGACGACCTCGCCCTCGATCCCGACGTGGTCGCCGAGATCGACGTCGCGCTTCCAGGCGGCCAGGGACTCCTCGCCGAGCCGGTCGAGCGACAGCATGATCTGCAGGTCGCCGGAGCCGTCCCTGATCGTGGCGAAGCACAGCTTGCCGCTGTTCCGTGACAGCATCACCCGTCCCACGACGCCCACCCGGTCACCGGTCACGGCGCCCGGCCCGAGACCCGCGTGCCTCTCCCGGACCTCCGCGACGGTCGCGGTGCGCGGGAAACTCACCGGATAGGGGTCGATGCCCTCGGCCCGGAGCCGGTCGAGCTTGTCCCGCCGGACCCGCATCTGCTCGGGTAGCCCGTTGAGGTCGTCGCTCACAGTCAAAAGGCTAGCGACCGCGTCCCGCCCCATCCGGTACGGCTACGCCAAGCGAAAACACATGCGCGTAAAGTGACGAATGGTCTAATGTGTGGCAGGTGATACGAATGTCGATCGATGTGGACGACGAACTACTCGCCGACGTCATGCGCCAACTGCCTGAGATGTCCACCGAAGAGGTCATCGATCACGCCCTGCGGCGCCTGATCTATCCCAGCCTCGTCCGTCAGCCGGTGTTCCGCGCGTAGATCAGCCGCAGGCCGATCAGCGTGAGCCACGGCTCGTGCACGTCGATCGTGCGCGCCTCGCTGACGACGAGCGGGGCACCGGTGCCGGTGGCGACGACGGTGACCTCCTCCCGGTCGTCGGCGAGCTCCGCCGCCATCCGCTCCACGATGCCGTCGACCAGCCCGGCGAAGCCGTACACGATGCCGGACTGAAGCGCCTCGACCGCGTTCTTGGCGATGACGGACCGGGGCCGGATCAGCTCGACCTTGTGCAGCTGGGCTCCCGCCGACGCGAGGGCGTCCACGGAGATCTCCACACCGGGCGCGGTCACCGCGCCGATGTACTCTCCGCGGGCGGACACCGCGTCGAACGACGTCGCGGTGCCGAAGTCGACGATCACGCACGGCCCGCCGTACAGGGTGGTGGCGGCGAGCGCGTTGACGATGCGGTCGCTGCCGACCTCCTTGGGGTTGTCCATCCGGACCGGCACGCCGGTGCGCACGCCCGGCTCGACGACCACGGCGGTGACGTCCCCGTAGTAGCGGCGGGACATGTCGCGCATCTCGTTCAGCACCGACGGCACGGTCGAGCAGATGGCGATGCCGCTGATGTCGGCGTCCTTGAGCAGGGGCGACTGGCCGAGGAGTCCCTGAAGGATCACGGCGATCTCGTCCGCGGTGCGCCGGGGGTCGGTGGCGATCCGCCAGTGCTCGATGACCTCTTCACCCTCGAACAGGCCAAGCACCGTGTGGGTGTTGCTGACATCGATGGTGAGCAGCATGCCCTGATTATGCACTCTGTCGATCAATCCCTCACCATGGCCACGGTCAGAGGCCGCCGGCCCGGTCCGCCTCGCGGAGGTCCAGGGCGATGTCCAACGCGGGCGCGGAGTGGGTCAGGCCGCCCACAGCGAGGTAGTCCACACCGGTCTCCGCCACCGCGGCGGCGGTGTCCAGGGTCAGCCCGCCGCTGGACTCCAGCCGGGCCCGGCCGTCCACCAGGCGTACGGCCTCGGCCAGCCGCTCGACCGTGAAGTTGTCGAGGAGGATCTCCTCGGCCCCCTCGGCCAGCACGGGCTCGATCTGGTCGATCCGGTCCACCTCGACCTCGATGGGCAGGTCGGGGTGCGCCCACCGTACGGCGCGGAACGCCTCGGCGACGCCGCCCGCGGCCACGACGTGGTTGTCCTTGATCAGCGCGGCGTCGTGCAGGCCCATGCGGTGGTTGACCCCGCCGCCGCAGCGCACGGCGTACTTCTCCAGAGCGCGCAGCCCGGGGAGTGTCTTGCGGCTGTCGCGGATCCGCGCCTTCGTCCCGGCGACGGCGTCCACCCACCGCCGGGTCAGGGTGGCGACGCCGGAGAGGTGGGTGAGGAAGTTGAGGGCGGTGCGTTCGAGCGTGAGCAGGTCCGTCGTCAGGCCGCGCACGGTCATGAGGACGTCGCCGCGAACGACCCTGTCGCCGTCCTTGGCGCGCCGCTCGACGGCGACCATCCCGGGCGCCTGGCGGAACACCGCCTCGGCGACGGCCAGGCCCGCCACGACGCCGTCGGCGCGCGCGACCACGTCGGCGACGGCCGTCTGGTCGGCGGGGATGGTGGCGGAGGAGGTGACGTCCCGCCGTCCGGCGAGGTCCTCGTCGAGCGCCTCGGTCACCAGTGCGAGCAGGCGCGGCGGGTCGATGCCGAGCCCGGCGAGCTCGGCGGACAGCTCTTCCGGGAGCTCCGTCGGCCGGTGCCCCGGCCGCTCCTCGTGGGCCGCGTGCTCCATGAGCAGTCCTTCCTCTTCCAGGGTGATGTCGATGTGCAGCCGCCAGTTCCGGTCGTCGCGGGCGGGATGGTCCTCACGCCAGTGCGATCCCCGGGTCTCCAGCCGCTCGGCGGCCGCACCGGTCAGAGCGCACGCGACGGTCAGCAGGTTCGTGGCCTCCCAGGACTCCGTGCACGGCTCCACCGCGATCGGGGTCCACATGGCGCCCGACAGCGCCCGCGACACGTCGATCAGGCTCTGGCGGCTGCGCAGCACGCCGGCGCCGCGGCTCATGTGGTTCTGGATCCTGGGCCGGGTACGCGGGTCGACCAGCCCCACCGGCCGTCCGTCGTCGACCGGCTCGCCGGGCTCGCCCTGTTCCGCCCGGGACGACACCAGATCGGCCGCGATCCGCTCGGCGAAGACCAGCCCTTCGAGGAGGGAGTTGGACGCGAGGCGGTTGGCCCCGTGGACGCCGGTGCACGCGACCTCTCCGCAGGCGTACAGGCCGGGGACGCTGGTACGGCCGCGCAGGTCGGTGCGGACGCCGCCGCTCGCGTAGTGAGCCGCGGGGGCGACCGGGATCGGCTCGGTGACCGGGTCGATGCCGTGCTCGCGGCAGACGGCCAGGATCGTCGGGAACCGCGCCCGCCACTTCTCCTCGCCGAAGTGCCGGGCGTCCAGGTGGACGTGGTCGGCGCCGGTCTCCAGCATCTTCCCGGTGATGGCCTTGGCCACGACGTCCCGCGGCGCGAGGTCGGCCAGCTCGTGCACGCCGCGCATGAAACGCTCGCCGGCCGCGTCGATCAGCACGGCCCCCTCACCGCGTACGGCCTCGGAGACCAGAGGCTGCTGGCCGGTCGAGTCCTCGCCGAGCCACAGGACCGTGGGGTGGAACTGGACGAACTCGATGTCCCTGACGACGGCCCCGGCGCGCAGCGCGAGGGCGACGCCGTCGCCGGTGGACACGACCGGGTTGGTGGTGGAGGCGTAGACCTGGCCCATGCCGCCGCTCGCCAGGACGACGGCGCTCGCCCGCGCGGCGCCGACGCCGTCCCGCGCTCCCTCGCCCATGACGTGCAGCGTCACGCCGCAGGCCCGGCCGGCGCCGTCCCTGAGCAGGTCGAGCGCGAGGGCGTGCTCGATGACCTCGATGCGGGGTTCCGCCACGGCGGCCGCGACGAGGGCGCGCTGGACCTCGGCGCCGGTGGCGTCACCTCCCGCGTGGACGATGCGGTTGCGGCGGTGGCCGCCCTCGCGGGTGAGTTGGAGTTCGCCGCCCGCGTCACGGTCGAAGCGGGCGCCGTGGTCCATCAGCCGTCGCAGCGCGTCCGGCCCCTCGGTGACGAGGACGCGTACGGCCTCCTCGTCGCACAGGCCGACACCGGCGATGAGCGTGTCCCTGAGGTGCTCCCCGGGGGTGTCCTCGGGGTCGAGCACGGCCGCGATTCCGCCCTGGGCCCAGCGGGTGGACCCGGCCGACAGGGTGTCCTTGGTGACGACCAGCACCTTCCCCTGGGGGGAGAGCTCGGTGTAGCGGAGCCCCACGGTCAGCCCGGCGATGCCGGAGCCGATCACGACGACGTCGGCGTGGGCCGTCCAGCCGGGGGCGGGCGCCGTGAGCCTTCTCGGAATCGCCACCATCGGGGGTTCCCCTTTCGTCAAGATGACGATAACGGCCCCAAGGATACGCGGCCCCACGGACCCCCCACAAAACCCCCGGAGGGGATGATCTACCAGATCATGGGAGTTGTACGGCGATGTTGTCGATCAACCGGGTGTTCCCCACCTTGGCCGCCACGGCCAGGATCGCGTCGCCGTGGTGCTCCTCGCCCACGGAGGCGAACGTGGCCGGGTCCACCAGAGCCAGGTAGTCCAGCAGCAGTGGCGGGGACAACCGCGCCGCCTCGTCCAGTACGGCTCTCGCGGCGTCCACCACCCGGGCCGGGGTCGTCTGGGCGGCGCCGGCGCGCAGCGCCCTGGACAGGTGGAGCGCGGTGCCCCGGTCGGCGTGCGACAGGTAGCGGTTACGGCTGGACAGGGCCAGCCCGTCCGCTTCCCGGACCGTCGGCGCGCCGACGATCGAGACGGGCACGTTGAGGTCGCGCGCCATGCGGCGGATGAGCGCGAGCTGCTGCGCGTCCTTCTGCCCGAAGATCGCCACATCGGGCTGGACCAGGTTGAACAGCTTCAGCACGACGGTCAGCATGCCGTCGAAGTGGCCGGGGCGGAACGCGCCCTCGACCGTGGCGCCCATCGCCCCGGCGGACACCCCCACCTGGTGGCCTTCGGGGTACATCTCCTCGACCGACGGCGCGAAGACGACCCGGACGCCCTCTTCCGCGCACACCTCGAGGTCGGCGTCGAGCGTACGCGGATAGCGCGAGAAGTCCTCGGCCGGGCCGAACTGCAGGGGGTTGACGAAGATGCTCACCGCCACGTGCTCGGCATGCTCGTGGGCCAGCCTGATCAACGAGCGGTGCCCGGGGTGCAGGGCCCCCATCGTGGGGACCAGCGCGAGCCTGCCTGGGCCGATCGCTTCCCTCGCCTTGGCGAGCTCGGTGCGGTCACCCGCGACGATCACGTCCATATGTTCCCTCCCAGCGCGTCCAGGAGGCGCTCCGCGGTCTCGGGCTTGAGCAGCCCGGCGGCGAGCGCCCGGTCCGCGGTGAGCCTAGCGAGGGCGACGTAGGCGTCCGCCGCTTCGGGTGCCGCGAGGATCAAGGCGTCCACGTGTTTGCGCACGGTGCCGGCGTCGCCGCGGACGACGGGACCGGTCAACCCGGCGATGCCGAGGCGCAGCACGTTGTCCAGCGCGGCCCCGAGCAGCGGGCCCAGCATCCGGCCGGGCTGCTCGACGCCGATCTTGCTCAGTAGCTCCTGCGACTCGGCGATCAGGGTGACCATGTGGTTGGCGGCCCCGGCGATGGCGGCGTGGTAGAGCGCGCGGTCCTGGTCGGCGATCCAGACCGGCTCCGCCCCCATCTCGATGACGAGCGCCTCGGCGACCGGGCGCAGCATCACCGGGGCGGTCACGCCGAACGACGCGCCGGTGAGCCGGGACAGGTCGTCCTCCCTGCCGGTGAACGTCATGACCGGGTGCAGCGCCAGAGGCAGCGCCCCGGCCTCCGCCGCCGGTTCGAGCACGGCGAGGCCGTACGCGCCGCTGGCGTGGACCAGGAGCTTGCCGCGCAGGTCGGCCCCGGTCGCGGCCAGGCCGGAGACCAGGCCGGGCAGCACGTCGTCCGGCACGGTGAGCAGCACCAGGTCGGACTTCCCGATCACGTCTTCCGGCCGGCTCAGCTCGACGCCGAGCCGCTCGATCGCCCGCCGCCTGGACGAATCGGAGACCCCGCTGGCTGCCACCACCCTGTGGCCGGCCTGGGCGAGCGCCGCTCCGAGAACCGAGCCGACGCGACCCGCGCCGAGCACCCCCACGGCAAGCCGCGCGGGGCGGTCACCTGTATCCATGACGCCTCCCTTCGGCCCAGCGTAACGGCGGCGGGCATCGCTCCGCCGCCGCTACTCGACAGGCGGGATCTTGCCCTGATCGGAGGCCGTCTAATACCGCCGCCGTTCCTCGGTAACGTCGGTCGATGTGTGGGTCACCTGGCGGGAAGCGACACGGCGGGCACTGTACGGCGACGGCGGCTTCTACCTGAGAGAACGGCCGGTCCGGCACTTCCGCACGTCGGTGCACGCGTCACCGGCCTTCGCCGAGGCGGTGCTGCGCCTGCTCGGCGAGGTCGACACCGCGCTCGGGCGGCCTCCGGTCCTCGACCTGGTCGACATGGGCGCGGGGGACGGCATGCTCGCCGTGTCCGTGCTGGAGCTCGCCCCGCCCGAGCTCGCGGACCGGCTGCGCGTCACCGCGGTCGATCTGTCGTCGCGGCCGGAAGGTGTGGACGAGCGCGTGGCATGGGCGCCGGCCGTACCGGACGAGGTCCATGGGCTGATCTTCGCCAACGAGTGGCTCGACAACGTGCCGGTGGACGTCGTGGAGCGGACTCCCGGCGGACCGCGGCTGCTCCTGGTGGACCCCGCGACCGGCGAGGAACGACCGGGACCGGGACCGGACGAGCGGGATCTCGCCTGGCTGGAGCGGTGGTGGCCGCTGCGGGCCGTGGGCGACCGCGCCGAGATCGGCCGTCCCCGCGACGAGGCCTGGGCGTCGCTGATCGTACGGCTCGCGCGCGGCACCGCGGTCGCCGTGGATTATGCACACCCTGTGGACGACCGGCCGGGCGGCGGGAGCCTCGTGGGCTACCGGAACGGCGCGGCCGTACCTCCCGTGCCGGACGGGTCGTGCGACATCACGGCGCACGTGGCCCTGGACGCCTGCGCCGCGGCGGGCGAGCGGGCAGGCGCGCGGGGCACGACGCTGACGACGCAGCGGGAGGCCCTGCGGCGGCTGGGCGTCGGCGGAGCCCGGCCGCCGCTCGCTCTCGCGCACACCGACCCGCGCGGCTACCTCAGGGCCCTGGGGCGCGCCTCGGAGGAGGCCGAGCTGATCGATCCGGCCGGGCTCGGGAGGTTCGGCTGGCTCAGCCAGTCACGGTGACCCGCAGCGACTCCAGGCCGCGGATGATGTAACCCGGCTTCCAGAAGGGCTCCTCGACGAGTTCCAGCTTCGGGGCGGCGTCGAGCAGCGCGGTGAAGGACTCCACCAGCTCGACCCGCGCGAGCGGGGCACCGAGGCAGAAGTGGATGCCCGCGCCGAAGGAGATGTGCGGGTTGTCCACACGCCCGACGTCCAGGCGGTCCGGGTCGGGGAAGACCTCCGGATCGCGGTTGGCCGAGCCGAAGAGCAGCCCGATCTCCACGCCGCGGGGGATCGTCACCCCGCCGACCTCGATGTCCTCGAGGACCCAGCGCTCGAACATCTGCAGCGGGGTGTCCCACCGCAGCAGTTCCTCGATGGCCGTGGGCATCAGCGTGCGGTCGTTCCTGAGCCGCTCCAGCTCGGCCGGGTTGCGGAACAGCGACCACCAGCCGTTGCCGGTGACGTTCACGGTGGCCTCGTGGCCGGCGTTGAGCAGCAGCACGCAGGTGCCGATCAGCTCGTCCTCGGTCAGCCGGTCGCCGTCGTCCACGACCTGCGCGAGGGCGGTGATGAGGTCGTCTCCCGGCTGGTCCTTACGGGATCTGGCCAGCTCGCGCAGGTATTCGGCGAACTCCGCCGCCGCCCGCACGGCCGTGTGCTGCGCGTCGAGCGAGGGGTTGAGCTCGTACATGCCGCAGATGTCGGCGGACCACGGGCGCAGCAGGTGCCGGTCGGCCTCGGGCACGCCCAACATTTCGGCGATCACGGTCACCGGGAGCGGCTCGGCCACCTCGGCGAGCAGGTCGCCGCCGCCGCGCTCGACCAGCCCGTCGGCCAGCTCCCTGGCGATCCTGCGCACGCGGGGGCGGAGCGACTCCACCATCCGGGGCGTGAACGCCTTGGACACCAGGCGGCGCAGGCGGGTGTGGACGGGCGGCTCGACGTCGAGCATGCCGGCCCTGACCACCCTCCAGAAGGGTTCCTGGAACTCCGGCTCGGGTTCCCTGCCGAACGCCTCGTGCGAGGCCGTGTGGAGGTAGGAGCGGCCCAGCCGCCGATCGCGCAGCAGCGCGTTCACGTCGGCGTGACGGGCGATCAGCCACTGGCCGGTCGGCTCGAAGAAACTGACCGGGTCGTTCTCCCGCAGATCGGCGTAGACGCCGTACGGGTGGGCCACGAACTCGGGATTCCAAGGATCAAACTTCACAAACCAACCATACGAAGCATTTTGCCTGGTCGCATCACCTGAACCACCAGTACGGACATCACATTTCGGGCAACTGACGGCTTGCGGCGCCGGGGAGGGAGTGGGCTATAGTGCCGCACAGGTCATGAGTGCCAGCGCACAGCCCCGGCTTGCTGGCCGGCAACCCTCGCGTCCGCGGCGGGGTGCCCCGGGTGAGGACCAGGTCCGGCGCGAGGCGCGCCGGGCAAGCGCGGGCTCCGCCGGTATGACGCCATGGCCGGGGTCCCTGACCTCAGGAGGCCGTCGTGTCCGTTCTCTCGCTGTCCACCCTCTCCCCCGCCGCCGCCAACGAACGGCCGATCCCCGCCGTCCTGGGCGCCGACCTCGAGGTGCCGGTCAAGGGCGGGCGGCTGGTGCCGTACGCGAACCTGGACTACGCGGCGAGCGCGCCCTGTCTGGAGCCGGTGAGCGCCGCCGTCACCGCGGCGCTGCCGGCCTACTCCAGCGTGCACCGCGGCGCCGGATACGCCTCCCAGCTCACGACGGCCCGGTACGAGCAGGCGAGGCACACCGTCCGGGCCTTCGTGGGCGCCCGCACGGACGACGCGGTGGTCTTCACCCGCAACACGACCGACGCGATGAACCTGCTGGCCCGCAGCCTGCCCGAGGGCACCACCACCGTCGTGTTCGACACCGAGCACCACGCCTCGCTGCTGCCCTGGCCCGACGCCGTACGGCTCGCGCCCCCGGCCTTCCCCGGCGAGGCGATCAGGGCCGTGGACGAGACGCTGGCCGGGATCGAGGGACCGGCCCTCCTGGTCGTCACGGCCGCCTCCAACGTGACCGGCGAGCTGTGGCCGATCGCGGGGCTCGCGCACGTGGCGCACCGGCACGGCGCCCGCGTCGTGGTGGACGCCGCCCAGCTCGTCCCGCACCGGCGGCTCAACCTGGCCGCGCTCGACCTCGACTACGTGGCGTTCTCCGGGCACAAGCTGTACGCGCCGTTCGGCTCCGGAGCCCTGGTCGGGCGGGCCGACTGGCTCGCGGAGGCCGCGCCGTACCTGCTGGGCGGCGGCGCGGTGACCTCGGTCGGCGCGGACGGCGAGGAGACGTCGTGGAGCGACGACCCCGAGGTGCGCCACGAGGCCGGTACCCCGAACGTGCTGGGGGCGGTCGCCCTCGCCGCGGCCTGCGACGCGCTGGCCGCGACCGGCTGGACGGCCCTGGTCCGCGAGGAGGAGCGGCTGGTGGCCCGCCTGCGCGCGGGGATCGCCGGGATCGAGGGTGTGCGCGAGCTGTCCCTCTGGGGGCCGGACCACCCCAGGGTCGGCATCGTGTCGTTCACCGTGGACGGCCTGACGGCCCGTGAGGTCGCCGAGTCCCTGTCGGCGGACCACGGCATCGGCGTCCGGGACGGCAAGTTCTGCGCGCACCCGTTCGTACGGCACCTACTCGGGACCTCCGACGGCGGCTGCCAGGACGGCACGGCCAGCGCCGTACGCGCGTCGATCGGGATCGGCACGACCGAGGAGCACGTGGACCGGCTGATCGGCGCTCTGCGGGACCTGGCCACAACCGGGGTGGGCATTTCGTCCTGAACCACCCCCCGGCGTGGGAGCATGGGCCGTATGACAGGAGAGCCTCGGGCCGAGGGGGCGTTCCGGGAACGCGTCGTGGGCATCGGGTCGGGCGCGGGAGCGGTGGCGCCCCGGGAACTGGCCACCGAGGACATGGTCCTCAACATCGGACCGCAGCACCCGTCGACGCACGGCGTGCTGCGGCTGCGTCTCACTCTGGACGCCGAGCGCATCGTCAGCGCCGAGCCGATCATCGGCTACATGCATCGGGGCGCCGAGAAGCTGTTCGAGGTGCGCGACTACCGCCAGATCATCGTCCTGGCGAACCGGCACGACTGGCTGTCGGCCTTCGCCAACGAACTGGGCGTCGTGATCGCGGTCGAGCGGATGCTCGGCATGGAGGTCCCGCGACGTGCGGTGTGGGCACGGACACTGCTGGCCGAGCTCAACCGGGTGCTCAACCACCTGATGTTCCTCGGGTCCTACCCCCTGGAGCTGGGCGCGATCACCCCGGTCTTCTACGCGTTCCGCGAGCGGGAGACCCTGCAGCACGTCATGGAGGAGATCTCCGGCGGCCGGATGCACTACATGTTCAACCGCGTCGGCGGCCTCAAGGAGGATCTGCCGCTCGGCTGGCTCGACCGCGCGGGGCAGGCCGTCGCCGACGTACGGCGCCGCCTCCCCGACATCGAGAACCTCGTCTCCGGCAACGAGATCTTCCTCGCCCGGACCAAGGGCGTCGGGGTGCTGCCCCGCGAGACGATCATGCAGTACGGCGTGAGCGGCCCGATCGCCCGCGCCTCCGGCGTCGACTTCGATCTGCGCAGGGACGAGCCCTACCTCGCGTACGGCGAGCTGCCGGTGCGGGTGGTGACCCGGACGGAAGGCGACTGCCACGCCCGGTTCGAGGTGCTGCTCGACCAGGTCAAGGCCTCCCTCGACTTGGCGGACGCCTGCCTTGACCGGCTGCGGGAGCTCCCCCCGGGACCGATCAACCAGCGGCTGCCGAAGATCCTCAAGGCCCCCGAGGGCCACACGTACGCCTGGACGGAGAGCCCGCTCGGCATCAACGGGTACTACCTCGTGTCCCGGGGCGAGAAGACCCCCTGGCGGTTGAAGCTGCGCAGCGCGTCGTTCAACAATGTCCAGGTGCTGCGGGAGATCCTGCCGGGGCATCTGGTCGCCGACATGATCGCCATTCTCGGCTCGATGTTCTTCGTCGTCGGGGACATCGACAAATAGCGGTTACTTGCGCTCCTCCGGCTTGCCCGGCACCCGGCAGCAGTGCTCAAGGAAAAGCGCCGCGCAGATCAGCACGACGCACGAGGCGAACGAGCCGCCCGCGACGAACGCGTCCTGCCGCGGCTGGGGCAGGTCGAGCAGGTTGAGCACGTGGAGCACGAAACCCGCGAAGACGCCCCCGAACACCGCGCCCGCGTACGCCGTGGCCTTCGCCAGGGCGGCGAGCCGGGCGACCGCCAGCGGCTCCGCCGGCTTGGTGCCCGGCTTGCGGCGGATCCTGGCCCGGGTCAGCCACCCGGTGTACGCCTCACCGATGGCCAGCAGCAGCAGGGTCGGGATCGCGCTCCACGGCACGGTCGGCAGCTGGGAATAGGTCTTCTGCAGCAGGCCCCAGGTGAGCAGCGCGAACACCACCACCAGGCCGACCAGCACGCCGGGGTTGCTGGGCTTCACGCAGGCTCCTCTTGCGACATCAGGCGGGGGGCTCCAGGGACAGGTCGTCGCGCAGCCGTACACCGGCCTGGTCCAGCCCGGCGAGCAGGTCGGCCACGGCGCCGTGCCCGGTGAGCGTCGCCTCCGGATCGGCCCGCAGCCACGGGACCAGCACGAACGCCCGCTCGTGCGCCCGGGGGTGCGGGAGCGTGAGGTCGGGATCGGCCGACACGACGTCGTCCACCGTGATCAGATCCACGTCGAGAGTCCGCGGCCCCCAGCGCTCCACGCGCACCCGGCCGAAGGCGTTCTCGATGCTCTGGGCGCGTTCGAGGAGCGCCCACGCGTCCAGCATGGACTCGGCCACGACGACGGCGTTGAGGTAGGGGTCCTGCTCAGGCCCGCCCACGGGGTCGGTCTCGTACACGGGGGAGACGGCGACGAACGTCAGTCCCGGAGCGTCGAAGAGGGCGTCGATCGCGCCCTGGAGATTCTCCATCCGGCGACCGAGATTGCTGCCGAGCGCGAGCACGACCCTCATGCGCGACCCCTTCTGATGGTCACCACCACGTCGTCGAACGGCAGCGGAATGGGCGCGGCCGGCTTGTGCACACTGACCTCCACCTCGTCCACCAGGTCGTACGCCAGGCAGACGGACGCGAGCCGGTCGGCGAGCGTCTCGATGAGGTTGACCGGCTCGCCCCCGACCGTCTCCACCAGGCGCACGGCCAGCGCGCCGTAGTCGACGGTCTTGGTCAGGTCGTCTCCCCCGGCGGCGGGCGCGGTGTCGAGGAACAACGTCACGTCGACCACGAACTCCTGGCCGAGCTCCCGCTCCGCGGGCAGGCAGCCGTGCCGCCCCCGCGCGCGCAGCCCCACCAGGCGAACGCTGTCACTCCGGCCGCTCACTCTTCCTCCTCCTCGTCCTCGCTCTGCAGGACGGGGGACCCGTGGTACAACCACAGGCGCCAGCCGTCCGGGGTGCGGACGTATGTGCTGGTCGCGACCACCCGGCCCGCGGCGAACCCCGCCTCGTCGGTGTCCGCGGCGGTCAGGATGTTCTCCGCGCAGGTGAGCACGGCGACGTCGCCCAGCACCATGGTCCGCACGTCGGTCAGCACGAACTGGATGTACGGGGTGTTGGCCATGATCAGCGCCCACGAGCGGAGCACCTCGGACCGGCCGCTGAGCATGGGCCAACCGGGGTGGACGCACATCGCCACCCGGTCGCCCGCGTCCTCCGCCCAGATCTCGGACATCCGATCCAGGTCCGCGCTCTCGATCGCGTCGTAGAACTCCTGGTTGAGCTCCTCAACGTCCTTCATCGGCTGCCTTCCACGCCGCCGCGACGCGTACGGCGTCCGCGTTGGGTCCGACCTGGTGTACCCGGACGCACCAGGCGCCCTCCCGCGCGGCGAGCGCGGTGACCGCCAGCGTGGCGTCGTCACTGCGGTCGAAGGGGCGGGGCCTGCCCTCGGCGTCCGGCAGCAGGCGCCCGAGGAACCGTTTCCTCGACGCGCCGATCAGCACGGGATGGCCCATCTCGACCAGCTTGCGGGTCCCGGCCAGCAGCGCCCAGTTGTGCTCGGGATGCTTGGAGAACCCGAGCCCGGGGTCGATGACGATCTGCTCCTCGCGCACGCCCTCGCCGAGCACCGAGTCGACCCGCTTGCGCAGTTCCTCGGTCACCTCGGTGACGACGTCTCCGTACATCGCGCGGCTGTCCATGTCGTGGCTGTGGCCGCGCCAGTGCATCACGACGTACGGCACGCCGGCCGCCGCGACGACCCTGGGCATCGCCGGATCGGCCAGCCCGCCGCTCACGTCGTTGACGAGCATGGCACCGGCTTCCACGGCCGCCTCGGCGACCTCCGCGCGCATGGTGTCCACGCTGACCGTCACGCCCTCCTGGCGGAGGACGCGGATCACGGGCTCGACCCGGCGCAGTTCCTCTCCGAGGGAGACCCGGGCGGAACCGGGGCGGGTGGACTCGCCACCGACGTCGACGATGTCCGCGCCCTGGGCGACCAGTTCCAGCCCGTGGGCGATCGCGGCGTCCGCGTCGAACCACTGGCCGCCGTCGGAAAAGGAGTCGGGCGTCACGTTGACCACGCCCATGACCAGGCATCGCCCGGGATCGGGCATCCCGGGCACGTGGTGTGTGGTCATGCTGCCTCCTCGTCCGCGAGCCGGCGATGACCATTCGTCACTGTGTCTACTGGTTCGCTCGCTTCTCGCTCGCAGCCAAGCCTAGGCGCTCGGAGGTCGGGAACTGTATCCGGATCAGTTGCGCCCGAGGATGAGCGACATCGCCTCGGCCCGCGTGCTCTCGCAGGTGCGGAAGTCGCCCCTGACCGCGGAGGTGATGGTCTTCGCGCCCGGCTTGCGCACACCGCGCATGCTCATGCACATGTGCTCGGCCTCGATGACCACGATCACACCGCGTGGTTCGAGCACCCGCATCAGCCCGTCGGCGATCTGCGAGGTCATCCGCTCCTGGACCTGCGGCCGGCGGGCGTAGACGTCCACCAGCCGGGCCAGCTTGGACAGACCGGTGATCTGGCCCTTGGCGTTCGGCGTGTACCCGACGTGGGCCACGCCGTGGAAGGGCAGCAGGTGATGCTCGCAGGTCGACATGACCTCGATGTCCTTCACCAGCACCATCTCGTCGTGGTCGGCGTCGAACATCGTGGTCAGCGCGTCCTCCGGCCGCTGACCGAGTCCCGCGAACTGCTCCGTGTAGGCACGTGCGACCCGGGCCGGGGTGTCGCGCAGGCCGTCCCTGTCGGGATCCTCGCCGATGGCGAAGAGGATCTCCCGGACGGCCTTCTCGATCCGGCCCTGGTCCACGTAATGAGGCTCGACCGTCACGGTCAGGCCTCGTCCTTCTGCGGCGCCTGGTCGTTCATCCACGGAGCCGGGTTACCGGCGGGCAGAGCCTGCCCGTTGCCGTTGGCCCGCTCCTTCGGAGTGATCACCGGCGGGCGGTCGGACGGGAGCCGCTTGCCGTACCCGGCGTACGAGGGACGCTTCTCCTTCGTCTCGACCGGAGCGAAGACCTGGAGCACCTGCTCGCGGGAGAGGGTCTCCTTCTCCATGAGCTCCAGCACGAGGTTGTCGAGCACGTCGCGGTACTGGACGAGGACCTCCCACGCCTGGTCGTGCGCGGACTCGATGAGCCGGCGGACCTCCTCGTCGATCGTGGAGGCGATCTGCTCGGAGTAGTCGCGCTCGTGGCCCATCTCACGCCCGAGGAAGACCTCGCCGTTGCCACTGCCGAACTTGCGGGCGCCGAGCTTCTCGCTCATGCCGTACTCGGTGACCATACGGCGGGCGATGGAGGTGGCCTTCTCGATGTCGTTGGAGGCACCCGTGGTGGGCTCGTGGAAGACGAGCTCCTCCGCGGTGCGGCCACCCAGCAGCATGGCGAGCTGGTCCATCATCTCTGACCTGGTCGCGAGGAACTTGTCCTCCATCGGCAGCGTCATCGTGTAACCGAGGGCGCGGCCGCGGGACAGGATCGTGATCTTGTGGACCGGGTCGGAGTTGGGCAGCGCGTGCGCGACCAGGGCGTGACCACCCTCGTGGTACGCGATGATCTTCTTTTCCTCGTCGGACATCACGCGGGACTTGCGCTCAGGACCGGCCATCACGCGGTCGATGGACTCCTCAAGGGTGTTCATCGAGATGAGCTTCTGGTCCTGCCGGGCGGTCAGCAGCGCCGCCTCGTTGATCACGTTGGCCAGGTCGGCTCCGGTGAAGCCGGGCGTACGCCGCGCGATGACGTCGAGGTCGACGTCCTGGGCGAACGGCTTGCCGCGGCCGTGGACGCGCAGGATGCCCTTGCGGCCCTCCAGGTCCGGACGGTCGATGACGACCTGACGGTCGAAACGGCCGGGGCGCAGCAGCGCCGGGTCGAGGATGTCGGGCCGGTTGGTGGCGGCGATGAGGATCACGCCGCCCTTCACGTCGAAGCCGTCCATCTCGACGAGGAGCTGGTTCAGCGTCTGCTCGCGCTCGTCGTGGCCACCGCCGAGACCCGCGCCGCGGTGACGGCCCACCGCGTCGATCTCGTCGATGAAGATGATCGCCGGAGCGTTGGCCTTCGCCTGCTCGAACAGGTCGCGGACACGCGAGGCGCCGACACCCACGAACATCTCGACGAAGTCGGAACCCGAGATCGAGTAGAACGGCACGCCGGCCTCACCGGCCACCGCCCTGGCGAGCAGGGTCTTGCCGGTTCCGGGCGGGCCGTACAGCAGGACGCCCTTGGGGATCTTGGCGCCGATCGCCTGGAACTTGGCCGGGGCCTGCAGGAACTCCTTGATCTCCTGGAGCTCCTCGATGGCCTCGTCGGCACCCGCGACGTCGGCGAACGTCGTCTTGGGAGTGTCCTTGGTGATCAGCTTCGCCCGCGACTTCCCGAAGTTCATGACGCGGGAGCCGCCGCCCTGCATCTGGTTCATGATGAACAGGAAGATCAGGACGATGATGATGATCGGCAGGAAGCTGACCAGCAGGCTGACCAGGAAGTTCTCCCTGGGAACCTCGACGGTCCAGCCCTTGGAGGGGTTGGCCTTCGCCAGCGCCTCAGTCAGCTGGACGCCCTGGCCCTGCACCCAGGGGGCCTGGATGCGGTCCACGGACTTGCCGCCGACGTCGATCGGCTTCAGCAGCGTCAGCTCGGCGCGCTGGTCCTTGTCGACGACTTTGGCGCTCTTCACGTTGCCCTGCTGGATCTGCTGGACGACGGTAGAGGTGTCGGCGGTGGTGTAGTTGCCGTCCCCGTTGAACATCGTGGTGACGAGCAGGAGAAGCACGACGATGCCCAGGATCCACAGTAGTGGCCCACGTGTAAATCGCTTGAGATCCATCCGTTGCGGAACCCCGGCGGGCCCGTCCCTTCCTGACCAAGGCCTGGCCCCGGGCGAAACCCGGGTCGCGGCATCCCTCGCCGCTCCTACTGACTACCCGCAGGTAACCGAATGGCACCCGCAGATATCAGAAGGTACACCGGGCCGCCGCATGCGGTAACTGCATGAGCGGCTCCGGCTTTACCTTTCCAACGTACGTGACGCAAGCCGTGTTCCCTACCAGGGAGCGGATCGCGGCCCGCACAAGGGGACTTCGCTCAGGGCTTACTCGCCACCGTAGACATGCGGAGCGAGCGTGCCGATGAACGGCAGGTTGCGATACCGCTCCGCATAGTCGAGCCCGTAACCGATCACGAACTCGTTCGGTATGTCGAACCCGACATACTTCACATCAATTGGCACCTTGACCGCGTCCGGCTTACGGAGCAGCGCGCAGATCTCCAGCGAGGCCGGGTTGCGCGACTTCAAATTGTTCATCAGCCAGGAGAGCGTGAGACCGGAGTCGATGATGTCCTCGACCACGAGCACGTGACGGTCCGCGATGTCGGTGTCGAGGTCCTTCAGCACCCGCACCACCCCGGACGATCTGGTGCCCGCGCCGTAGGAGGACACCGCCATCCAGTCCATCTGCACCGGGACGTGCAAAGCCCGGGCCAGGTCGGCCATGACCATGACCGCGCCCTTGAGGACGCCGACGATCAGCAGGTCCTTACCGTCGTAGTCGGCATCGATCTGGCCGGAGAGTTCCTTGATCTTGCCTTGGAGCTCGTGTTCCGGAATGAGGACGCTCAAGAGGTCCTTGCCCATGTCGGCTGCATCCACCTGCGGAATCCTTACGCGAGGTTGTTCGCTGTAGCGAATATCAGGGTGCCACAGCGCCGGACCGCTCCCACCCCCCCGGGTAGATCGACCCGCCTCTGCCCCCGCCATGCGCTGATCAGCCGCTCCACCTCGTCGATGTGCACCGCCGCGAGCGCGGAGGCGGGCGCGCCCGCCTCCACCGCCGCCCGCTGGATGACCCGCCGCCGCACGGCTCCGGGGACCTTCTCCAGTACGGCGACGGCCAGCTCGACGCCGGATCCCGTACGCGACTCGGCGAGTACGGCGTCGGCCCACTCGTCCAGGGCGTCGGCGTCGTCCCGGCACAGGCGCGCGGTACGGGCGAGCGCCTCCGCCACACCCGGCCCGAGCGCGGCCGTAAGGACGGGCACGACGTCATGGCGGACCCGAACCCTGGTGTAGGCGGGGTCGATGTTGTGCGGGTCGTGCCACGGTTGGAGCCCCAGAGCCGCGCACGCCTCCTCGGTCCTCGCCCGGCTCAGGCCGAGCAACGGCCGACGATAGACGCCGGAGATCCCCGGCATGCCGGAGAGCGACCGGGTGCCGCTGCCGCGCGCCAGCCGCAACAACACGGTCTCCGCCTGGTCGTTCAGGGTGTGCCCCAGCAGCACGGCCGCGGCCTCCAGCCGCCGGGCCGCCTCCGAGAGCGCCGCGTAGCGGGCGTCGCGCGCGGCCGCCTCCGGCCCGCCCTCGGTGCCCACGGTGACGGGCAGGACCAGCGCGGGGTCGAGGCCGAGCGCGGGCGCGAGCCGCACGAGGTCGTGCGCACGGGACGCCGAGCCCTGCTGCAGGCCGTGGTCGACGGTCAGCAGCCCGGCGCGCAGGCCCATGCGAGGGCCGGAGAAGCCGAGCGCCGCGGCGAGCGCGAGCGAGTCGGCGCCGCCGCTGCACGCGACCAGGACGAGCGCCCCCTGGGGCAGGTCCGCGAGCGACTGCCGTACGGCACGGCGCACGTCGGCGACGGCGGGATGGGGACCCATGAGGCCATTCTGTCCGCCGGCCGGCCGGACGTGGGAACCGTGTCCGCCCGGATCGGCCGACGCGGAGAACGCGCGACGGTCAGGACTCCGGCGCGGCCGTCTCCTGCTCCAGCGAGCGGTTGCCGAGGACGCGGCCCATCCACACCTGGGGATCCGCGATCTCCTCCCGGCTCGGCAGCGTGTCGGGAGACGTCCAGACCCGGTTGAAGCCGTCCATCCCGGCCTGCTCGACGACGGTGCGCACGAAGTGGGACCCCTCGGCGTACTGCTTCATCTTGAGCTCGATGCCGAGCAGGCGCCGGATGAGCTGGTCGGTGCGCGACCCGCCCTCCCTGCGGCGCTGGAACCTGGACCTGATCTCGGCCACCGACGGCACGACGGACGGGCCGACGGCGTCCATGACGTAGTCGCCGTGCCCCTCGACCAGGGTCATCACCGCGGTGACCCGGTCGAGCACGGCCTTCTGCTCCGGGGTCTGGATGGCCTCGATGAGGTTGCCGTCGCCTCCCCTGATGGCGTCGGCGACCGCGTCGGAGGCGGCGCGCAACCGTTCGAGCAGGGTCGTCAGGTCCATGTCGGAGGCGAGCAGGAAGTCGGTCATCTGGGTGCGCACGTATTCCCGGAGCCAGGGCACGCCGGTGAACTGCACCCGGTGGGTCTCCTCGTGGAGGCAGACCCAGAGACGGAAGTCACGCGCGTTGACCCCCATCTCGCGCTCGGTGTGCACGATGTTGGGCGCCACGAGGGTCAGCCGCCCCGCGGGCGCGTTGCCCTCGGGATCCGGCGGGAGGAAGAGCTCGTACTGCCCCAGCACCCGGGACGCGAGGAACGCCAGCACGGCGCCCACTTCCACACCGGTGATGCGGGAACCGACCGCGCCGACGATCGCGGGCACGCTCGACATCTTCTGGGTGAGCGGCTCGAAGACCACCCTGAACCCGTCGACGTTGGCGCGGATCCACCCGGGCCGGTCGACGACGGTCGCGGCCTCCGGCGGCGCCGAGTCGATGCGGGTGAACTCCCGTACGTGTCCTTCGGCCTCGCGGGACAGCCGCCTCAGCTCGGCGACCGCCTGTCTGGCCTCTTCCCGGCTCACCTGTGGCCCCGGGCGCACGAGGCGCACTCCGGTCGCGACGGCCAGATCCCAGTCGATCACCTGCATACTCACCACCGTACGTTCTCCCCCCTCGCCGCGCGCGCGAGGGGCGCGGCGGTGTGCTGAGGAGGAGTGAGCGGGGAGCGCAGCGACCCCGAGCGACGAACGAAGCACATCGCCTCAAAGGCGCCCCGAGCCCGTCGTGCCGCAGGCGCGACAAAACCAGCAGAGAGGGGCGCGGCGAAACCGGTCAACTCTGGGAGACGATCGTGGCCAGGCGGTCGAGCGCGGCGACCGCCGCTCCGGGGTCGGGCACGTCGTCGGCCATGAAGGCGAAGGCGAGCAGCCGCCCGTCGGTGGTGTACGCCACTCCGGCGAGGGTGTTCACACCGTTGAGCGTGCCGGTCTTGGCGCGGACCAGCCCGGCGCCCGCCTCCGAGCCCGATGTGTCGTACCGGTTGTGCAGGGTGCCGGTGTATCCGGCGATGGGCAGCCCGCTGATCAGTGAATGGAGGTCGGGGTTGGCCGGTGACACCGCGGCGGCGAGCAGGCGGGCCAGCGCGGTGGGGGTGATGCGGTTCCTGATGGACAGGCCGCTGCCGTCGGTGACCTTGATCTCCTTGTCGAGACCGAGCCGTCCGAGTACGCGGTGGACGGCCGCCGCCTGCCCGGCGAACGTGTGCGGCAGACCCTCCTCGATGGCGACCTGGCGGGCCAGCGCCTCGGCGAGGTCGTTGTCGCTCTGCGTCAGCATGCGCTCCACCAGGGCGTAGACGGGAGGCGACTCGACGCGGGCGAGTTCCTTGGCCGTCTGCCCGGCGGTGACGGGCTTCACGTCCTTGCCGACCTTGACGCCGTACGCGCGGAGGAGCGAGGCGAAGGCGTCCGCGGCCGTACGCGGCGGGTCCGGGACGCGGGCCCCCTGGCCGGGCGCGACCCGCCCCTCGTCGATCGTGAGCGCGGTCACCGGCGCGGCGCTGCCCTCGGGCACGTAGGTGGGCTTCCATCCGGGCGCGGTCACCGGTCCGGTGAAGAGCGAGGTGTCGTATCCGAGCGTGACAGAAGTGATCTTGGCGGCTTTCAGCGCCTTGGCCGTGCGGGAGGCCAGGACGGCGAGGGAGGCGGGCTCGGGATAGACGCCGCGCGGCTTCTTCGCCCCGGTGAGGGTGGGATCACCGCCGCCGACGAGGACGATCGTGTTCGCGCCGGCTCCCGTGACGACCCTGGTCGCGATCTTGGCGTCCGGGCCGAGCGACGCGAGGGCGGCCACGCCGGTGACGACCTTGGTGGTCGAGGCGGGCGTGAGGGCGATCTCCGCGCGGCCGTTGAAGAGTGTGGCGCCGCTCGCCGCGTCCAGTACGACCCCGCCCGAGCTGCGCCCGAGGGCGGGGTCACCCAGCGCGTGGGCGAGCCGCGTGGTCAAAGTACCCTTAGCGGGGAGAGGCGCGTCCCCAACCGCGGCCAGAACCGCACCCGCGGTGATGATGGGGGTGGGGGTCGGTTCCGGTGAGGCGATCGGAGCCGACGGGCGGCGGCTGTCATGGGTGATCACATAGACGCCTACGGCGACGGCGAACACCTGCAATAGGGCGAGGGTGACTAACAGCACCCATCGCTCGCGTCGCACCATGTCACCTCTTGTCGCGCCAAATGGATGTACGCCTACGAGACATTAACGCCCCCCGGGATGCCGGGAGAGCTTGAGTGGAGGAACCGTAGTGGAGTTCGACGTTGTCGTTGAGATTCCCAAGGGGCAACGGAACAAGTACGAGGTGGACCACGAGACCGGCCGCATCCGACTGGATCGTCTGCTTTTCACGTCCACTCAGTACCCCGCCGACTACGGGTTCATCGAGAACACGCTGGGCGAGGACGGCGACCCGCTGGACGCGCTCGTGCTGCTCCAGGAGCCGACCTTCCCCGGCTGCCTGATCAAGTGCCGCGCCGTCGGCATGTTCCGCATGACCGACGAGAAGGGCGGCGACGACAAGGTCCTGTGCGTGCCCGCCACGGACCCGCGCATGGAGCACATCCGTGACATCCATCACGTCGCGGAGTTCGACCGGCTGGAGATCCAGCACTTCTTCGAGGTCTACAAGGACCTGGAGCCCGGCAAGTCAGTCGAGGGCGCCAACTGGGTGGGCCGGACCGAGGCCGAGGCCGAGATCGTCAACTCCGTGAAGCGCTTCCAGGAGCAGGGCCACGAGCACGCCTGATCAGTCCGGCCGGGTGGCCCCGACGAGGTCGGGGCGCCAGATGGGCGCGATGCGGACCACGTCCCCCGTCTGGGGGGCGTGGACCATCAGCCCCCGCCCGATGTAGAGGCCCACATGGTGGATGGAGCCGGGGTCTCGCGTCACCCGCCCGAAGAAGACCAGGTCACCCGGCTGGAGTTGGTCGATGGGGACGTGCGGGCCCGACTGCCACTGCGTGCCGGTCCAGTGGTCGAGGTCCACCCCCGCGCGCTCCCACGCCCGCATGGTCAACCCCGAGCAGTCATAGCTCGCCGGACCCGCCGCGGCCCAGACGTACGGCTTTCCGAGCTGCTGGAGCGCCCAGGTCGCCGCGACACCGCCCGGCCCGGCCACTTCGGTGGCCGCCCATTCTGGAGCCTTGAGCGCGGCCCGCGTGGTCATGGTCCGTAACTGGGACTCTCGCTGCGCCTGACGGGCCAGCCTGGCCTGCCGTAGCCGCTCGACCCGCGAGCGGGCGGCGTCGAGGCGCTGTGAGATCTCCTCCGTCGCCTGCTTGAGCTCCGCCATCTGCTGTTCCTGCTCGGCCACCGCCGTCGCCGCGGCCTCCTTGGCCAGCCTCGCCTGCTCCGCGCTCGCGGCCTGCTCGGTGTACGCCCGCTCGGCCTGGGCGCGCACGATCTTGAGTACGGTCTGGGTGTCCTCCAGGTTCTGCATGCTCGCCGTCTGCTCGCTGCCGAGCTGGTTCAGCATGCCGGCCTGCTGGATGAATCCCTCGAAACCCTCGGCTCCGGTGACCATGGCGAGGCCCATCTGGTCGATGCTCAGGTTCGCGTAGCGCTGCGCGGCCACCGCGGCGACCGGTTTTCGCGCCTCCTCGACCTCGGTTCGCGCCCGCTCCACCCGCTCCGACACCTGGTCGTACTCCTCCTCGGCCGACCGCAGCATGACGAGTTGGCCGTTGTACGCCTCGACGAGTCGCTCGACGTCGGAGTTGAGCTCGCTCAGCCGTGCCTTGGCAGCGGCGAACCGGGCCTGGACCCGGCCGAGTTCCTGGGCACGGGCACGCACTTGTTCACGCGCGTCGGCGACTTTTCCCGCCGGTTGTCCCGGATCGGCACCCGCCGGGGTGGCCAAGGTGAGAATGAGCCCGCAAGCGAGCCCGGCGATATGCCCGGATGCCATGCGGAGTGGCATGCTGACCCCTTCCATTTCTCCACTCCCAGACTCCCCGAGAATAACTCTGCGTACACACTAGGCTCACCGAACGTAACCTTTGGGAACCTGAAATTTCCAACGCCATTCTCGGACAATTCCGGCCAGGGTCGTGCGGTACGGAATAAGGGTCGCTTTGTCTCCGTAGTGGGATAACAAACGCGGACGGGATTACCCGTCCGCGTATCCGTATTGAGCGGAAATTCTCGCCCGCCAGGGGCCGAGCGCCGGCCGGTCAGGCGACGAGCGGACCCGCCGGTGAGGGCGCCGCCGCAGGCGGTGCGGGCGGCGGAGACGGTGCGGCCACCGTGGGCGGTGCGGCGGGCGCGGCAGCCGCCGGGGACGACCCCGCCGGGTCCCGGCGCTCTGGCCGCTCTGGCCGCTCGGGTCGGCCCGGCCGCTCGGGTCGGTCCGGTCGCTCGGACCGGTCCGGTCGCTCGGACCGGTCCGGTCGATCCGGTCGTGCGTGCCGGTCCGGTCGTGCGGGCCGGTCGGACCGGGCGGGTCGCGGGTGCCGCGCCGGCCGCTCGGACCGCGCAGGCCGTGCGCGGGGCGCCGTCACAGGGGAGGGGCTCGCCGTCGCGGTACTGCCGGGGGTGGGCGACGGCGAGCGTTCGGGTGGACAGCGCCGCCGCTGCGGGCGGGGATGGTGCTGGTGGTCGACCCCCGGAACCGGCGAGACGGTGGGATCGGTGGGTTCGGTGGGTTCGGGCTTGCCGCTCGGGGAGTCCGAGGGGCTCGGCACTGGAGACGTCTCGCCGGACGGGCTCGGCACCGGCTCCGTCGGGGAGGACTCCACCCTCGACGGGCGGGGCGTCGGCGTCGTCGGGGAGGCGGAGGGAGACGGGGTGGCCCGCGTGCCCGGCTCCGAATCCGGGCTCGTGCGTACGCCCGGCCCCGCGGACTCGTCGTGCGACCCGGCCGGACGCGTCGAATCCCGGTCGAGGATCGGGGTGAGGATCAGCGGCCGGTCCTGCGGCGTGGCCTTCCACGGCACCTTGAGGCCGGGAGGGTCGCCCGCGGCGGGGAAGGCGTCCGACGCGATGCCGACGATCCGGTCCTCCGGCCGGTCGGCGAACTGGTTGAACGACAGGAGGACGAGGCCGACCGCCGCCACCGTGGCCAGCGTGCCGCCCAGCGCGCGGGACCAGCCGCGACCGCCGCCTCCCGAGGGGAACCCTGAGGAGGTGAGCCGTCCCACCCGCTTGGCGACGTACCTGCGGTAGGCGACAAGCTCGGGGTCGGCGAAGCAGCTCATCACCCGCACGCGTACGGTGTCCGGCAGGCTCGCCTCGGGAAGCAGGCCGAAGACCTTGGCCAGGGAGACGTGTCGCACGCGATGGGCCGAGCACGTCTCACAGCGCGGAAGATGGCGGGCGATCCGCTCACGCGTCTCGGCGTCCAGTTCGCCGTCGAACCCGGCGAGGATCCTCGCCCTGCGAGGGCAGTCGTAGGGCCCTTTCCTCGCGAGGATCTCCACGGTGACCGCGTCGCTGAGGCGTTCCGTCGCGGCCTCCTGGAGGCCGTCGGCGTAACGCTGGCCCGTGCCGAGGACCGTCGCGAGATCGGGTCCGGTCAGGCCGTGCCTGCTGGCGAGTTCGAGGACCTCCCGGTCCTCCGGGCTCAGGCCGCGCGTGGCGTGCCAGGCGACGACCCGCAACTCCGCGTCGGCGGGGTCGGACAGCTGGGGCACGAGCACGGTGGAGAGGTCGGTGTCCGGCTGCTCGGCGCCCTGCGGCATGCGGCGGCGCAGGCACTCCCCTCTGGCCAGCGTGTACAGCCAGACGCGGAACCGGTCCGGATCCGCCAGCGAGCCGACCAGCGCCTCGGCGGCGATCAGCGTGTCGCGCAGGGCGACCTGCGCGCTGTCCGGCCCGCCGAGCATGACCAGGCAGTATCGGTAAATCGCTAGGGCATACGAGTCGTACAGCGCGGCCAGGGCGCCCGGGTCCCGAGCCCGCAACGCCTCGACCAGTACGCGGTCATTCATATGACCGAGAGTAAATGATTAATAACTAGCAGTTCTACTGATTCCACTGAACGGATGCAAATGATATTGACGCGCCCGGCTTATACAATGGGATTTGCGTTTTGTGCGGCTTGCGCCGGACGGGAACCGATTTATCTGGCTCTTTGGATATTTCGCGACTTGTCTCGATAAGGGGGATTAGGCCGGAGAAAGGTGCAGCCCGGCACCGGTGCAACCGTCGAGCAGCGCGTCCAGCCCGAACGCCTCCACGGGACCGAGCGCCCCCGCCCCCTTGACGCCGTCGGCCAGGGCGGTGGTCGCCGCCCATGCCAGGATCCGGGCGGTGAAGTCGTACGGGTCGCCCCCGTCGAGCTGGACCGAAGCCAGCAACCGGCCTTCCTTGTCGTACGCCTCCGCCACGGTCTGCGAGGAGATGTCGGGATCGGCCGCCTTCCCCCGATTGCCCAGGCGGATCACCCGGTCGGCCATAGCCTCGGTCACCCGCTTGGCACCGGGCAGCGCCGCCAGCACCGGGGTCGCCCTGGCCAGCACGCCCGCCGCCCGGGTCAGGCCGCCGAGCCAGCCCAGGTACACGTTCACCTCGCGGAGCCCCGGAAACGCCCTGGGCAGTGCGAAGTGCTCGGAGGCGCCCATCGAGATGCCGTGGCGGCGGCGCCCGCCCACGTTGAACTGGCGGGTACGGCCGTGCTCGCGGACGATGCGCCCCTCGCGGAAGCCGTACATGGGCTCAAGGACGACGCCGAGCGCGGAGGCCCTGGTGCCGGCGCTGGCGCGCTTGGCCATGTTCCCCCGGACGAAGTAGCCGACGTCCACCCGGACCGCCTCGCCGCCGGCCTTGCGCAGCGCGAGAGCGGCGGCGACGTTGCCCGGCACGTAGTCGTACCCGAACGCCGTGATCAGAGCGGCCTGCCTGGTCGCGGCGGCCGGGCCGTACCGCTGGAAGATCCGCTTGATGAACGTCGGCTCGCCCGCGGAGTCGAGGTAGGTCGCTCCCGTCTCGCTCGCCGCGATGACCGCCCCCTCGCCCCACCGGGTGAAGGGTCCGACCGTGGAGATCAGGACGTCGCCGGCGTTGAGCATCCGCTCCAACGTCTCGGAACGGCCGGCGTCGGCGACCGCCGTGGGGAGCGCCACCGGCAGCGACGCGGCGAACGCGTCCAGCCTGGACTGGTCACGCCCCACCAGGAGCGGCCGGGCGCCCATCATGAGCAGTGCCTGCGCGGTGAGCCTGCCGGTGAATCCGGTGGCCCCGAACAGCACGATCCGGGAGGTGGTCATGCCGTTACGGTAACCCGCCTCCGAATTCAAGATCCATAGTGGGTCCGCTCCTATTCTGGGCTCCGGGACCGCCACCATGCCGTTCATGGCCGTCGGTCGCCGATCGGCGGATAGCCGCGGTCCTTGGCGAACGGCTTGGTCGTGGGCTTGGTCGCGTTGACGGGGACCGTCCCGGCCGCCACCAGCTCCTCGTACGGCTTGGCCGTGGCGCCCCAGGTCCTGACCGACACGTCGGTGTCGGCGACCTTCCCCTTGATGCCGTTCGCGGTGATGACGAACCGCCGGTCGCGCTCGGCCCGGACGTCGTCGACGAAGGCCGTGCCGCCGCCGAGCAGCGTGCCCGCGTCGTCACGGAGCAGCGCGGTGACGACCAGGCTGCTCGCGGCCTTGCGGAAGGGGTCGGAGACGTACCCGGTGACGAGGTAGGACCCGGCCTCCAGCTTCTCCGTCGCCACGTCGGACACCGGGAACGGCCGGAACGCCGACGGTATCCGCGCGACCGGCCGCCACGAGGCCGGGCGGTACTCGATCTTCACCCGCTCGGGTTTGACCTTGGACACCGCCTCGCCCGTGAACGACAGGGAGCCGCCCGGCGGGATCGCGTCCAGCGGCTGCTCCATGCGCACGACCTCCTTGCCGGCGGCGTCGCGCGCGCTGATCAGAGCGACGGCGTTCTCCCCGAAGTGCCACCGGTTGGCGTTGCCGAGCACACCCGCCCAGGTCACGACGTAGCCGTTGCTCGACTTCCCGATCGAGGATGCCTGCTCCTTCAGCGCGAGCGGGGAGAGCTGCTTCGTCTTCTCCTCGCTCGTGCTGCACCCCGCCACCACGACCATGACGACGAGGGCCAATGCTGCTGCCATGCGGCTGCGCTGAGTCACTTAGCCGTCATAACCCGGTGAATGGGACGCCACCCAACGGACACGCGCGAGCCGTACGAACTCTTTAGGATCTTCGCCTATCTCGGGCGGACCACCCGGGTCTCGTCCCAAACGGGCTCGGGCGCCTCGTACACCCGCCCGTCCGAGCCGAAGACCAGGAAGCGATCGAAGTCCGCCGCGAACCACCGGTCGTGGGTCACCGCGAGCACCGTGCCGTCGAAGGCGTTCAGACCCTCCTGCAACGCCTCGGCGCTGGCCAGGTCGAGGTTGTCCGTCGGCTCGTCGAGCAGCAGCAGCGTGGCGCCGGACAGTTCGAGCAGCAGGATCTGCAACCGCGCCTGCTGCCCGCCGGAGAGCGTCTCGAAGCGCTGCTCGGCGATGCCGCCGGCGAGTTCGTAACGCGCGAGCACCTTCATCGCCTCGTTCTTGAGCCTGGCGTGCTCGGTCATGACGATCTCGCAGGGCGTGCGCTTCATCAGCTCGGGCCTGGAGTGCGTCTGGGCGAAGTGCCCGGGGACGACCCGCGCGCCGAGCCGCGCCACCCCCGTGTGCCGGACCGCCTCCCCGGCGACCAGCCGCAGGAAGTGTGACTTGCCCGAGCCGTTCGAGCCGAGCACCGCGACGCGCTCGCCGTACCAGATCTCCAGGTCGAACGGCTTCATCAGGCCGGTCAGTTCGAGGGTCTCGCAGATCACGGCGCGCTTGCCGGTGCGGCCGCCGCGCAGGCGCATGTTGATGAGCTGGTCCTTCGGGGCGACCTCCGGCGGCCCGGCCTCCTCGAACTTCCGCAGCCGGGTCTGCGCCGCGTGGTAGGCGCTGGCCATGCCGTCGTTGTAGGTCGCCTTGTTCTTCAGCATGTTGACCAGGCGCTTGAGCTTGACGTGCTCCTCGTCCCAGCGGCGGCGGAGCTCGTCCAGGCGCTCGTTGCGCTCTCTTCGGGCCTCGGCGTACGTGGCGAAACCGCCGCCGTGGACCCAGATGTTCCCGGATTCGACCGTGACGATCCGGTCCGCCGCATTGGCCAGCAACTGCCGGTCGTGGGACACGAGGAGAACCGTCTTCTGCGTCTCTCTCAGCGCCTGTTCCAGCCAGAGCTTGCCCGGAACGTCGAGGTAGTTGTCGGGCTCGTCGAGCAGCAGGGTCTGGTCGGGGCCGCGGAGCAGCGCCTCCAGCACGAGCCGCTTCTGCTCGCCGCCGGACAGCGTGTTGACCTCGCGGTATTTGCACCTGTCGTACGGCGTGCCGAGGGCGGCCATCGTGCAGGTGTCCCACAGGACCTCGATGTCGTAGCCGCCGGCGTCGGTGTAGTCCGTGATCGCCTGGGCGTAGCGCATCTGGGTCTTCTCGTCGTCACGCTCCATCATCACGAGCTCGGCGGCGTCCAGCCGGGCCGCCGCCTCCCTGATCCGCGTCGGCGCGACGCTGAGCAGCAGGTCGTGGACGGACCGGCCGTCACGGATGCTGCCGATGAACTGCCGCATCACACCGAGCCCGCCCGAATGGGCGACGGTGCCCTCGACCGGTTGGAGATCACCGGAGATGAGCCGCATCAGCGTCGTCTTACCCGCCCCGTTGGGCCCGACGAGCGCGGCCTTGGCGCCCTCTCCGATCCGGAACGACACGTCGTCGAGCAACGGCCTCCCGTCAGGCAACACATAGGTCAGATGCCCGATCTCGACGTGTCCCACGGCGTTTCCCTCTCTCGCTTCTCGCGCAGGGTACCGGCCGATTTCACAGGTGGGCATCCCAATTTCCCGGCCTCGGTCACCAGGCCGCGAGCATCTCCTGCGGCGACGCGTCGGGAGAGTCGGGGGCCGGAGAATGCGCGCCGCCGGCCTCCGGGCGGACGAGGACGGTCACCTGCCCGTCCTCCCACCTGCTCAATGGGTACATATTGCCCATGATCAGGAGATGCCGTCCCGTGGCGTCGTAGCGGATCAGAGTCCACCGGGCGACCGTTCTGGCGGCGTTCTCCGCGCTGAACAGCGTGCGCGTCCTTGCGCCGTCGGCGACCGCGTACTCCTCGATGGAGAAGCGCTGCGGCGCCTCGCCGTCCGGCGGCGAGAAGGGGCCGCCGACCGCGATCGTGCGGCCGTCCGGGCTGATCGCCGCGCCTACCGGAGATTCCACACCGCGCACGATCACGCGACTGCCTGTGAGCGTGTCCCCGGCGGCGGCGGTGTCGAGGACGCGGACCTCCGCGCCGGCCACGAAGGCGAGCGTACGGGCGTCGGCCGCCCACGACAGGCTCTCGATGCTCTCGGAGTCCTCCGCCGACCAGCTCCGCGTCTTGCCCACGATCAGATCGACGACCGCGAGACGGTCGCCGGGACACGGGGCCGATCCGGTGCACATCTCGCCGTGGAAGCCGTAGGCCAGCCGAGCGCCGTCCTGCGTCACGGCCAACGAGGTGACGGCGGCACCGGTCACGGGAGGGATCACGTCCGGCGCGATTTCGGTGGTCTTTCCCCGATCGTCCACGCGCAGGCGAGAGAAGCGTGTGGTGCTCACCATCGTCTCGGGCTCCGTCACGCTCTGGGCCACGTAGAACGTCGTGCCCTCTCCCGTGCCGGCGATCACGTATCCCCCGGGGGTGGACCGGGTGATCCCCTTCGGGGTGGGAGGCGTCGCGACCAGCTCGGTGATCTCGCCGTTCACGGTGTCATGGATCGACAGGCCGTCCTCTCCCGCCGTCAGCAGGAACGGCGGAGGCGGGGGCGCACCTCCGACCGTCGTGGCCGGGCTGCCGAGCCCTGCCACGACGGTGAGGCTCACCGCCACGACAGCCAGAGCCGCCGTCAGCGGGGCCAGCACGAGAGGTCCGCGCAAGCGCGGGCGGGCCTCCGGCCGTGGGACCTGGCCGGAGGGACGCAGAGTCTCGGCACGTACGAGCTCCGCACCTGCGGCGAAGGCGTCACGGAGCTGCTGTTCGATTCGCTGGGTCATCGGCCCTCCTCAAGTTTCTCGGCGAGCGTCCTGAGCGCCCGGGCTGTGGTCGACTTCACCGTTCCGCGGCTGACCCCCATGACCTCGGCCGTCTCCGCCTCGGAGAGATCGAGGTAATAGCGCAACACCACGGCCTCACGCCGGCGGCGCGGTAGATCGCGGACGGCCGCGAACACCTCCCGGCGGGTCTCCCCCAGCAGGGCCGAGGACTCGGCGGACCAGAACGGGGCTTCCCGATCGATGCCGAACCGCCGGGCGATCGCCCGGCGACGGTGAACCGCGCGGCAGCCGTTGAGCACCGCCGTACGCAGATAGGGCAGCAGATCATCGTGATCGGCCAAGCGCCGCCATCGACGATGGACGGCGGCGAAGGCGTCCTGCACGACGTCCTCAGCCGCCTCCTGGTCTCCCACCAGAAGGAAAGCGAACCGGACGAGGCCAAGACGATGAGCGGTGAACAACCGGGAGACGATGGCGTCGCCTGGTGACACCGAGAGGAGCTCCGGTGGGGGCTCCTCCCTCGCATTCCTGATCTCAGCTTGCATGCCTACTTCATGCGTGGGCCCCTGATGAGGTTGCTTCTGATCGCCGACTTTTCCCGGCAGGCGAGACCAGGGACCTGTCACCTGGTCGGAACCTGCCGCGATTGTCTACCTGCTCTCGATGAGGACCAGGCCGACACCGCGGGGGTCATGGCACGCATGTGGGGTGCCCGATCTCGACGTGTCACCGGTGGTTCCCTCTCGCTGACGAGGCCGGACAGTTCCTGGCGCTCGCCGTCCGCGTAGGGTGCGGCCATGACATCCGTTGAGCGACTCGGCGCCGAACAGTACGTGTCAGTCGTGACATTCCGCCGGGACGGGACTCCGGTCGCGACCCCGGTCTGGGTGACCCGCGACGGCGACGCCCTGGTCGTCTGGACGGCCAACGACTCCGGCAAGGTGAAGCGCATCCGGCGAAATCCGGACGTGACGGTGGCCCCGTGCGACATGCGCGGCAAGCTGCGCGGTGAACCGGTGGCGGCCAGGGCCGAGGTACTGCCGCCCGAACAGAGCGACCACGTGCGCCGACTGGTGATCGAGAAGTACGGGCTGGTCGGCAGGCTGAGCATCTGGGGAAGCATGATCCGCCGTGGCCGCGCCGGCACGGTCGGCGTGCGCATCACCCTGCCTTCCTGACCTTTCCGGCGGCGGACGGGTGCGAGCGGGTCACACGCCGCCGCTGATCGGCACCAGGCACCGGCCGGTTTCACAGGTGTCGAGGACCCGCCGGCCATCACCGATGCTTCGGTGCCGTCACCAGCGCAGCAGTGCGGCCACCCCGCCCTCCTGAGCGAGTCCGGCCGCGGCTTCGGAGCCCAGCATCGTGACCTTGGTGGCGTGCTCCAGGGCCAGCTCGATCATGCGCTCGCCCAGGTCGTCCGTCGTGCCCTCCTCTACAAGCTCGGCGGCGATGGGCGCGGCGCCCGCGTCCACGGCGGTGGCGGCCTTCCACTCCCCCGCCGCGTCGAGAAGCAGGTGCTCGACGCGACCCGCGCGCAGCATGGCGAGCGTGTCGCCGAGACCGAGCACGCCGTTGCCGCCCGACAGCGCCAGCTCGCGGGCCCGTTCCACCAGTGCGGCGTCACGCCTGGCACGGACCTCGGTGAAGGTGGGACGTACATACGCCAGGACCTCCGCGGGTGAGAGGGCGGGGTCGATGATGGCGTCGAGCAGGACGGTGTCCCGGCCCATGGGCATGGCCTCGCCGAGCACATCGGTCGCCCTGGGATCGCCCGCGAGCAGGACGGCCTGCCAGTCGTTCCCCTCCGCCTGCTCGGCCACGCGCGGGGCCACCGTACGCAGGAACCTGATCAGGTGCTCGTCGACCCGCTGCTCGAAACGGTCGTGCTGGTCGGCGGCGCGGCGCGAGAGTCCGGGCGTGGCGGGGCCGCGCTTCCTGCGCCAGTCCTCGGTGTCCAGGTCGAAACCGATCGGTTCGAGCTCCTCCGCCAGCCCGTAACGGCAGTCGACCAGCCGGACACCGTCCCGTCCCACCATGACGACGCCCGCGGGAGCGCCCTCCTCGACGGCGGTGACCCAGGGGCGCAGGTAGGCGTTCGGCTCAAGGACAGCCAGGTCCCCGACCGGGAGCTGCACCCACAGGGTGCGCACCTCATCGCCTGCCACCTGGGCGAACAGAGCGCGTCCCAGACCGGGTTCCGTCGGGTTGAGGAGCTGGTCGATCCGGGGTTCGAGCACGTCCAGCCGGGCGAGGACCAGCTTGGCCAGGTCCTTGTCGACCTGCCGGGCCAGATCCCGGCGCAGCGCGGCGATCTCGTTGCGCGCCCGGACCTGCCACGCCGTCGTGCCGGGCTCCATCGTCGTGTAGAGCGACACCACCCCCACGTCGTCGCCGAAGGTCGCCAGTTCCCGGAGATCGGGCAGTTCGAAAGCCATGACGATGCCCCCGTACGCCTGGATGGCCCAGTTTTCCGAAGCGTACATACAGGTCATCGCGGGCTGACGTGCCTCAACGGGCAAATGGAGCGGGGCTAGCGCGACCTTTACCCTGACGCCCTACCCGCGGTCCGGGGCGGGCGGGGTCACACGACCACGGTCATCGAGGTCTCGGTCACCACGAAACCGAGCCTGTCGTAGATCCTTCTGGCGGGGTTGGTGTGCGTGACCGCCAGCCCCAGGCCGGCGAGGCCGTCCCGGGCGGCCCGTACCTGAACGGCTCGCAGGGCGAGCGCGCCGATCCCGCGAGGCCCGTTGACCGGATGCCGGAACACCTGCGAGATCCACGGCCGGCCGTGCATGTCGTTGACGACGACTCCGGCGACCACCGTGTCGTCGGCGTCCACGACCAGGACGCTGCAGGGAAGGACCTGCCCGATCAACCGTCCCTCCAGGAGCTCGGTCAGCTCCTCGCGCTCCCGCTCCACGCCCCGGTCCGGCCGGTGATCGGGATGTCCGGGCGGGTAGGCCGCGCGCACCGCGGGGAACACCTGCTCCGGATCGCGGTCGCACGGTACGAAACGGAACCCTTCGGGCGCTTCCACCTCGGCCGGGTCCGCGTCCTTCAGGTCGAAGAACATGACATGGGCGTGCCGCAGTAACTGGGCACCCCGTGCCAGCAGCTCTTCCGACAGCTCCGGCGGAGCCGAGACGGCCCAGCCGCGCATGCCGGACATGATGACCTCGACCGGATCCGGCCCGACCACCTCGACCATGTCCGCCCAGGGACGTCCGTCCCTGACACCTTCGACGTAGCTGACCGCGTTCGCCATGACCTGGCGTCTCTCGTCCATTCCGAAATCGTCACGTCGGATCCGTACGGCACGCAACCGAATTCCGCGGTCACGCGCTGTGCCGCCGCCTGTGGCGCACCACGCGCCACGCGACGAAGGCCGTGACCGCGACGGCGAGCACGATCCAGGCGTAGTTCTGGTAGCGCTCGATCACGCTGTAGATGACGCCGATCTTCTTCCCCGCGAAGTAGGCCACACTTGCCCACAGGCCGACCCACAGAACCGCGCCGATGGCGTTGAACATGAGGAAACGACGCCAGGGCATCCCGGTGGTTCCGGCGACGATGCCGTTGATCTGGCGTAGCCCTTCGACGAAGCGGGCGATCACCACGATCTTGCCTCCGTGGCGGAGGAAGAACCTCTCCGCCGTGTGGAAACGCTCCGGCGTGATCAGGATGTAGCGGCCCCAGCGGTGGATCAGTCTTCGGCCCCCGACCCGGCCGATCAGATAGCCGATGTTGTCGCCGACGATGGCGGCCGCCACCGCGACGATGCCCACGAGGAAGATGTTCAGCTGCCCGGCTCCCGCGTAGACCGCGGCCGCGATGAGGATCGCCTCGCCCGGCGCGGGGATGCCGAAATCCTCAAGAGCGATGAGCCCTCCGACAGCGGCGTAGCCGTACTTGTGCAGCAGGGGAGCCAGGTCGGCCAGTGGGCCGGGCAGCGGTGGGCCCATGCGAGCACTCTATGACCGCGCAGTTCAAGGGCCCTGCCGACAGGCGGAGCACTCCGCTGGCACACTGATTCTCATGCAGAAGATTTCACTGGATGCTCTGGTTCACGAACATCTGAAGCATGCCGCGACCGCCTCGACCGGGCGCAGCGCGGAGACCGTGTACGGCGGGCACGAGCACGTCCTGCGCCAGACCCTGCTCGCCCTGACCTCCGGCACCACCCTCGCCGAGCACGAGAACCCGGGAGAGGCGACCCTGTTCGTTGTACGCGGGCGGCTGCGGTTGCACAGCGGCGACACCTCGTGGGAAGGGCGCACCGGTGATCTGCTGATCATCCCGGAGGCCCGCCACAGCGTGGAGGCGCTGGAGGACACCGCGTTCCTCCTCACCGTCGCCAAGCGCCCCTGAAGGCCCCGCGCCCACGGGTTCACTCTCGGGTCGTCACCCGCCGGGGACACCGGCCGGCAGCTCGGGCACGAGCGAGCCATGGTCCGGATCGTCGGGGTCCGGCATCTCGACCCATCCCGACGGCCAGGTCGAGGTGCTACCGGCGTTCCGCCTCCAACGCACCTGGCCGAAGTCCGTCTCGTGCGTGAAATCGGCGCCCTCGAAGTACGCCGCCGGTACGCCCGCCGAGGCGTTTCCCAGACCGGCTTTCGGGGCGTCTTTCCGGGGGCCTTTGGAGGCGCCTCCCGGGGTGGCGACACATGAGGCGGCGGAACCAACCTCTCATGGGTTCACTTCACCCCATCTGACGGCTCCACGCCATCAAGGATGGCAATCCGCTTCGTCTCGGCCGCTGTCGCGATTATTTATGACCCGGCCAAATCCTGTAATGACGCATCACCATGAACCGTGATGGGCTGCCGCAGCGCCTGACCACGTCCTGTCCGGCCACGGGCCTGTTCGACAGCAACGGCTGGGAAGGCAAGACGATCAGCGGCGGACGGCCCCCTTCCGACGATCGGAAGGGGGCATCTGAACCGGATCCTGACGATCAGGTTCTCGGCCAGTGGCGATCACCCTCGGTCGCGATATGTGAGGCGGGAATTCCAAGCCGTTCACTAGAGGGGTTCAAGCTCGCTGTCGCACAGTGGCGCGGAGGACAACCCGAGACCTCCGAAAGGAACGGGCCGCAATGGAGCCGATTTCCCGCACCACGCTCGACGACATCGCCCTCGATGGAGCGGAACTGGACGAGAGCCAGCTTCTCGGGATCACCGGGGGCTACCAGAAGATTCCGCCGCACAGCTGGACCTCCGCGGACGGCGGAAGCGTCATCGACGACCTCGTCTAGGCGGCCCAGGCCCGAGAGCCGTCCCGGCGGCTGAGGATGTACGGGTGCGGGGGGGTGCCAGGCAGGACTCCCGCACCTGGTGTCTCGCGGACCCGTGACGAAGGAATGACGAGGAATCCCGTTGCCGTCACCTCATGTCCTTGTCCTTACGTACGACCATGAGGAGGATGCGCACGCTTCGCGCGTCTGTGATCTTCTTGTGGGGCGTGGGGCGCGGACCACGGTGTTCAACCCGGCGAGCTTCCAGAGCAGGTCGCGGGTGGATCTGTCCTACCTGGACGGCGCGGTCGGCAGGCGCCTCCGTATCGGCGACGAGACCGTCGACTTGGACACCCTCACGGCTCTGTGGTGGCGTCGGCCGATGCCTGTGGCCGCCGACCCCGTCCTCACCGACGAGACGATCGCCGACTACACCGTCAAGGAGTGCCAGAGCCTCCTCACCGGCCTGTGGGAGCATCTGAGCTGCCCGCAGCTTCCGGCGCGTGAGTCGGTTTTCCGGAGGGCCGGGCACAAGCCCCACCAGCTCGCCCTCGCCGCCGAGCTGGGCTTCCAGATCCCGGAAACCGTGATCACCACGAGCGGGGAGGCGTTCCTCGACTTCCACGACCGTCACGACGGCCGCATCATCACCAAGCCGCTGAACCTCCCCTGGGTGGAGGACGCCGAAGGCGAGATCGTGATGAGCCGGGCCTGCGAGCCGGTCGCCGCCCGCGACGTGGCCTACACCGACGCGCTGCGGTTTTGCCCGGTCATCGTGCAGGAGCGGATACCCAAGCGAGTCGAGCTCCGCGTCACCGTCGTGGGGCGCCAGGTCTTCGCCGCCGAGATCCACTCCCAGGTCGCGAACCATGCCAGGTTCGACTGGAGGCGGTACGACATCCGCGTCACCCCGCATCTGGTTCATCGGCTGCCCGACGAGGTCGCCACCCGCTGCCTGGCGCTGACGGACCGCCTGGGGCTGCGGTACGGGGCGATAGACCTGATCGTCACCCCTGACGGCCGCTACGTCTTTCTGGAGATCAACCCCAACGGCCAGTGGCTGTGGATCGAGCACCTCACCGGCCTGCCGATCAGCCAGGCCTTGTGCGACATCCTGCTCGAAGGAGCCTGACCATGCCCGCCCCGCCCGATCGGCTTCCCGAGGCTCTGCTCGCCGATGCCCTCGCCTACCTCGGAGAGGTGACCGGCCTCCAGCCCCGCGAGGCCAGGGGACATCTGGGCGCCCTGCATGAGCGGTACCCGGACGTGCCGATGAGGCTGGTGTGGCGCCGCGAGGCCGCCGACGAGTCCTGTCACTACGACCTGCTGATCAAGACCGCCGCCGGCACGATCTCGCTGGCGCTCGCCTCCAACCAGGTTCTGCCCTGGCCGATGCGCGGCAGCCAGCCGTCAGGGGACCAGGTCGTCGTCCGGATCAACGGTGTCGATGTGAAGATGGAGCAGGTGGTCTCCATCTTGGACGTGCTCTGGGGCGACGTCCGGCTGGCCGAACGGCTGGTCAACGCTCACCTCGTGATGGAGGAGACCTCCAGCGGGCGGACGGAGCTCACGGACGGCGAGCTTCGACAGGCGATGGACGCCTTCCGCCGCGCGCGGGGCCTGCTGACCGCCCAGGCCACCCGGGAGTGGATGGCGCAGCGCGGGCTCGCCCTCGCCTCCCTGGAGGAACTGGTCGCCGAGCAGGCCGCGGCACGGCGGCTGCGCCGGAGGATCGTGGCCGGACGCGCGGAAGCCGTCTTCGACGCCCACCGCGACGATTTCGACAGGTTGCACGTCCTGCGGCTGCGCTACGCCGAAACGGAGGCCGCGCGGGCGGCGCTCCCGAGGCTGCGCGACGCCGCCGACCCCGTCGCCCTGGCCGCGAGGG
This sequence comes from Microtetraspora sp. AC03309, assembly GCF_020826795.1. Classification (NCBI taxonomy): domain Bacteria; kingdom Bacillati; phylum Actinomycetota; class Actinomycetes; order Streptosporangiales; family Streptosporangiaceae; genus Microtetraspora; species Microtetraspora sp. AC03309. The sequence goes on from NZ_JADDIL010000040.1 coordinate 71,814, forward strand.
AGGTACTCGGCAACGCGGCGACCTGCCAGATGGAGGAGGTGCGCCGCCGTGATCTGCCCGCCGGGGCCGCCGGGGCCAGGGCCGGGGATGTGCTGGGCCCCTTCCCCGCCGACGGCGGCTCCGCCGTCGTGTACGTGCTCCAGGTCCGACCCGCGATCCTGGACGAGGCCACCCGTGCCCTGATCGAGGGGCGGGTCTTCGACGAATGGCTGGCCGAGCGGCGCGGGAAGGCCACCGTCGAGTGGCTCTGGGGAACGGTCGCCCGTACCGAGGTGCTCAACGCGGCGCTGGGGAACGCCCCGAGCGCCGGGTAGATCCACGGCCATCAGAACGATCACAGCGCGTCTCCCGGTCGGAAACGCCCTGGTCTGTGTCCGCTGATGCCCGCGATCCCAGGTCAGCGTCGTTCACGGCTACCGGCGACATGCGGCTGGCAGCAGTTACCAGACGGACAGCCCTACGCCTCATGCCGTGCAGGTATAGCCACTGTCGGTCCAGCAGAGGTCCGCGGCTTGCACTGTGATCCTTATCGATCCCGTGATCTTCCAGCTCGTACCAGAGGTATTCGCTGACTTCGATCCCTCAACGAGTACGGCTGACAGACCTATTGGGCCTTCCCCGAAAAGGCCCTTTCACGTTCTCGGGGCGAGGCGTTTCCCTCGGGTGACTCTCCAGAACAACCATGCCTGAAGCGCGCCGCATGCCACGAAGAGAGCCCAGATGACCAGGGGGATGAGCCATCGCTGGTCCATCGAGAACCAGGAGTCCCACACAGCCTGCTGGGTCTTGTCGATCAGCCAGAAGAGCGGCCAGCCGAGTGGAACGACCAGGATGATCGGCCACAGGACCACGCTGTCCTTACCAGCCAGCAACCCACCCAAGCTGGTAACAGCGGCAATGGCGAGGGCGGCCAGGTAGCCTCCCGCGAAGATCTTGGCCCCGCGGTCGTTCGTGTACCGCTGGACCACTCTGCCGCCCTCCTCTGATCACTTGTTGGCGGAGGCGTCGGGCAAGATCGTGACATTGTCTGGACATAAAAAGAACCCCTGACCGCAAATTTGCTGGCCAGGGGCCTCCTGATACAGAGCTGTCTTGGGGAATCGAACCCCAGACCTACGCATTACGAGTCTCGTGAAGGCGCTCTCGGATGTGTCCGCCGATGTCCGTCACGCTCATCAGCTCTGCTCTTCGTCCCGCCGGGCCTGGACGTCTTCCCACTCGCCAGGCAAGGACGTCTCTCCGCAGGATGCACCGACTTTATCCCCGGTACGACTGCCTCTAGTCGATGCAGACCCTGTCCGTCTTGTTGTTGACGGCCGAGGCCAGGTTGAACGCCGCGTTCCGGGGGACCGACCCCAAGTAGTCCCAGTAGCCCACCCAGTTGTAGAGATGGACCGCTCCGTTGCCCCTGTTGTAGATGGAGGAGATCCGGTCGTTGAGGCCCATCGTCCCCAAGTTGAAGCACTTACCGCCACTGGGCGCGATCCAGATCCTGTTCACTCCGTTGGCGCCGTCGTAGTAGCAGGAGTGTCCCGACGCGCAATCCCATGAGAGGGCGCTGGCCGGGGCCGGGTTGATGGCCAAGCTCATTGTCGCGGCCGCAACCGTCGCCAGCAGCACACTGATCGTACGCCGTGTTGTCACCAAGATCACTTCCCTTTGGGGTTCGGTGATGGGTGGTACATGGTCATTCCGCACCGGTGAGTTTCGGTTTGTCGTCCGTTCACTTCTTCCGAGCTCAGGGACATCCTGCGGCGAGGATCCGAGTTCCGTAACCTATAAGGTTCGAGGGAAGAAGTCCGGGCGTCGGCCGATCACCTGGTTGTGGTCGCTGGGCGATCCCCGGCGGCGCGACGCCGTCTCGACGTAACCGAGCGTCTGGCCGAGATCCATTCCCGTTACGATCCCGAACATCTGGCCAGCCGGTCGATCATCGAATGGCGCTCCCGGCTCACAGCGGCCTGGCTGATCGGCATCGATCGTCGCACGCGGTTCCGCAGCCGCCTCCACGCGATGCTCCTGGACAGCGAACTCGTCTATTCAGGCCAGGGGTACTGCTTCGCCTTCGCCCGGTTGGCCGACGAGCCCGCCGCCGCATCACTCGTCGCCTACCTGGACCGCTACCTCCCCGATCCAACCTGCTACTACAACCAGGACTGGGCGATGGGCGCGCTGCTCCACCTCGACGAAAGACTGAGAACCGATCACGCCGCTCGCTTCCTCGCTCCACATGGTCTGTGGGCGAGATCGGCCATGCACGGCCAGGACCCGGCGGAGCTGAAGGAGAAGATGGACAGGCGGTGCTCATTCGCGGAGACCATCACCTCATGACCGTTGGCTGTCATCCGATGCACGGAAGGCCGGTTCCGGCGAGGTAGTGGCCGATTCGCAGGCGCATTGACCGGCCCATCGAAAGCGTCTTGACATGGTCGCGGGGTATCCAGCGGACTTCGCGGGGCTCGGGCGGTGAGCACGATCGAGAACTCCTGCCGGGCCTCGCCGTTCGACGTATAGAGGATCACGTGCGCCGGCGCGCCATGGCGGATCTCCCCCGGGGCGACCCCCAGGCTCCTGCGGACTCTATTGGCTTGGCTAGCTCCCACTCCGACATCAGAGTCACCCAGCGTTACATCCACATCGCCACCGCGATGGCCATTGACGCGGTTCGGCAGATGGGACGGGCACTGTGGGGGAAGGGCGAATTGCAACCAGAAACGATCACAGGCGTCTCCCGGATGGGAAACGCCCTGGTCATTGATGGAGCCGCCTTCGGGGATCGAACCCCAGACCTACGCAATACGAGCAGGATTGGAGATGTCCACAGACGTCTACCTGTTGACGTAAATGCCCGCTCACAAATGGGGGCCCAGCCTCGCCGATTCCACAGCCGTCCACGGCCGTCCAGCGTCGTTGTCAGCACTGGCGTTAGCAAGATTACTGGGGTCACTTGACCGAACGAACGGCCGCTACCACTCTGAAGGATCCCCTGAGAGGCTTTCGGCGTGTCTTGGGCTCACTTCCTCGATGACGGCCTCTTGGCGACCCAGCGCGGCCGCGACCGCCGCCTGTCAGGCCGGCATGTTGTGCTCTGCCACGTCACGAACCGGGAGAGGGGCTGTGCCATTCCGGTGAAGTCGGATGGTTTTTACGAGGGCCGGTGGATATCATGCATGCAATTGCTGGTGCAATCATCAGAGCCCAAGGGGATCTTCAACTTGTCGCGTTGAAACTGTCGCGCAGCAGGGAGTGCCTTGAATATGCGCCGGCCAAAACATCTCTCCGTGCGCCAGCGCGTCAATGTGACGCTCATCGGCACTGCCACCGCAGCGGCGACGTTCGCGGCGTCGGCGACCGGCCTGTATCTCCCCGATGATGACCCGAGTCCGACCCAGCTCGCCCTCGCCGCCCTCGCATCGGCGCTGACCGGGGGACTCGCCGCCACACAGGTATATCGCGAGGCGCGGAGCAAGAGGGAATCCCGGAAGATGGCGCAGCTCACCCAGGATGAGGATGAATCCCGGGCCAGTGGCGGCCGGGCCTTCCCCCTGCCTCCCGACGTGAAGGACTTCACCGGCCGGGAGGACGTGATAGCGCGCCTGAAGGGATTACTCCGCGAAGGCAGGCGTCGCAAGGGAACAGCGGTTGTCATTTCCGCCATCGCCGGCCAGGGGGGTGTAGGGAAAACCACACTCGCCATTCATCTGGCCCATACCATGCGCGAAGAATTCCCCGACGGCTACCTCTATGTGAACCTCCGCGGTGTGGAAGACCAGGTGCTCGACCCGGCCGAGGTCGCCGCCGGATTTCTGCGCGACCTCGGGGTCGCGGGAGCGGCGATCCCGGACGACACCGCCGAGCGGATCCGCATGTACCGCGACCGGCTGCATGGCAGGCGGATGCTGATCCTGCTGGACAACGCGGCTGAGGAAGCACAGGTCCGCCCGCTCCTGCCGGGCTCATCCACGTGTTCCGTGCTCATCACAAGCCGACGTGACCTCAGGGCGCTCGAATCGGCGACCACCGTCCGGCTGGACGTACTGGATGAGCCTCAGTCTCTCGACCTGCTACGCCGCATCGTCGGGGCGGCGCGCGTGGACGCGGAGCCGGACGCCGCCCGTACCTTGGTGCGGTTGTGCGGCCACCTGCCGCTGGCCATCCGCATCATCGGCGCGCGACTCGCCGCGCGAAGCCATACGAAGCTCGCCTCGTTCGCGGCCAGGCTGTCCGACGAGCACCGCCTGCTGGACGAGATGCGCGTGGGAGACCTGGAGGTTCGCTCCAGCTTCGAGCTCAGCCATCAGGGGCTGACGGAGAAACGACAGCGAGTGTTCGAGCTGCTGTCACTGCTCCAGGCGCCCGACTTCGCTGCGTGGGTCGCGGGACCTCTCGCCGGCGTCTCCCCGCGAGAGGCGGAGGAACTGGTCGAGGGCCTGGTCGACCGCAACCTGCTGGAGACCACGGGCCGCGAGGGGGACGGTGACGCCCGCTACCGCTTCCACGACCTTCTCCGGCTCTTCGGCAGGGAGAAACTCGCCACGTCGATGCCGCAGGCGGCTCAGAAGGAAGCGCTGGCGCGGCTGCTCGACGTCTACGCCAACTATGCCGTACGCGCCGACCAGGGGCTCTCGCCTTCATCGGCGAACGCGGAGAAGGCCGACGACGGCTCGGCCGGTGAGTGGAGCGCGGAGGCGGTGGGTCTGGCCGGCCACCTCGCGAACAACCCAGCCGCCTGGTTCACCGCCGAGGAGGCGAGCCTCGTCGTGCTCGTGGCCCAGGCGCATGACAGCGAGCTCTGGCGTCAGACCCATGCCCTGGCCGAGCCGCTCTGCGACTTCTTCGACCGCTTCTCGCTCTGGAGGCCATGGACCGAGAGCTACACCCTCGCGGTGGAGGCCGCCCAGCGCAGCGGAGATCGGCGTGCGGAGGGTTACCTGCGGCGCGGGCTTGGCGTCGCCGCGTGGGAACAGCTCGATCTCGACACGGCCGACCACCACTATGCCGAGGCGCTGCGAATCTTCCACGCCATCGGTCAGCGGCGCGGCATCGCGGATGTCCTTTTCATGGCGGGCAACCTTCAGCGCCACCAAGGACGTTACGCCGAAGGAGAGGCTTCGCTGGAGAGTTCGCTGGCCTCTTTCCGCGAACTCGGGCTGCCACTCCAGGAATCCATGAACCTGCACAGCCTGGCATACCTGCGGCGGGACCAGCTTCGCCTGGAGGAGGCTGAAACCCTCTACAACACATGCCTGGAGCGTTTTCGCGCCGCCGGCGAGCGCTATTGGGAGGCGCACTCCCTGCACGGGCTCGGCGATGTGCTGATGGACCTCGGCCGCGCGGAGGAATCGGCCGCGTGCTTCACCGCGTGCGACGAGATCTACCGCGACCTGGGCCATGTTCTCGGCGTCGCGCACACACTGCACAGCCAGGCACAACTCGCCATCGTCCTGGGCGAATACAAGGACGCCAGTCGCAAGCTCGCACTGTGCGTCCCGCTCTTCGAGCGCTATGGATTCCGTCTGGGCAGCGCCCAGGCGGTCTACCACCTGGGCGAGATGCACCGGAAGAGGGGCAAGCCGCGGGCGGCCCGAGACCGGTATCGCGAATGCCTCCCCGACATCCTCAAAACCCGGCACCCGCTCTCGGAAGCGCGCGTACTGCGCAGCCTTTCCCTCGTCGAACACGACCTGCGCGAGCAGGGGGAAGCCGAGCGGTACAACAGCGAGGCCGAGGCCATCTTCCGGCGGATCGCACTCCCGCCTCGCCCACTGGCCTGACGGCGGCGAAATCATGTCCCCCGTCTCTGGAGCACCACATTGACCGAGAAGGCTTCCCCGATCCTGGTGACCACGGAGCATGTACCACACCTGGAGATCGTCAAGGTGCTCGGCATCGTCATGGGCGTGACCGTGCGGACGCGCAACCTCGGCGCGCAGATGGCCGCCGGCCTGCGGACCATCATCGGCGGGGAGATGACGGCGGTCGTCGAGTCCCTGACGGCCAGCAGGGAACTCGCCATGGATCGGCTGGCGGCCAACGCCTGCCTACTCGGCGCCGACGCGGTGATCGGTGTACGGCTGGTCACCTCGGAACTGGGTGACATCTGGACCGAGTTCTGCGCATACGGCACCGCCGTACAGGTCAGGAAGACACTGCCCTGAACTGCCCGTCGGGGTCATATACCGCGCCCGGCCCACGGGTTGAGCAGATGCGGGACGAGTGCCACCCCGAGTGCCCAGGTGGGCAGCACCAGGACCGTGCCCAGGATGAGCGGTGGCGCCCCCCACTGGTAGAGCCGCACGGTGTCCGTCGCGACCAGCAACTGGCCGTACGCGATGGTGAGCGTGAGGACGAGCATCGGCAGGACCGCGGCGTCGCCGACTAGCACGCCTGCCATGCACACGCCCCACGGCGTCACCATGAACAGCGGGTCCAGCCACCGCCGGTAGTGCGCGACCAGCCCCGCCACCAGTGGTTTGTCCAGCAGATCGTCATCGCCGAGCAAATCGGACGTACGCCGGGCGGTCAGCCGCAACACGACGGGCACGATGAGCCCTGCCAGCGGCAGCGGCGACCAGGCGAAGCACGCCGCGAAGACCGGACCCGTCTCCTTGATGCACCCGCACACTACCGCCAGCGCGCAGGCAAGGAGCGGTTGCTCGTGCTGGAGCGCGATCGCGGAAGCCAGCGCCCACGCCATCGACGATCCGTCCACGAGCACGCCCCACCGCAGGTTGATCTGCCACAGCCCCGGCAACCCGACAACCAGCAGCCCGCCCAGGGCGCACCGGAGTGGATCGTCCACCCAGTGTGAGAGCCACATCGCGGTCAGCGCCGGCAACGCCGCGACGTGCACCGCCGTCCAGCACCGCCACCTCGCGATGCTGTCCCGGCACACCGCCGGAGCGAGCCACCGCAGTCGAAACGGCATGGACACCGGGATCCCGGCGCCCATGGCCAGATACCGCATTCCGTCCGGCGACACGGTCAGCGGCCCCACCAGCAGCCGCCACATCGCCATGGCCCCCGAAAGCCCCAGAACGATTAAAGGCCCCCACAAGGCTCCCGACATCTCCACACCCACATCCGAATCCTCTTCCGCCGCTCCTCGCGGCACCAGACAGAGAACTCTGTCGATCAGCGGAAGCGATGACCATTCGCGCTATTGCGTGATTGCCAAGGCGGTGGTGCGGGCCACCGGGCGGGCGGTTTGCCTGGCCTTCGTTGAGGCGCTGCACGCGTTCGGGGCGCCGGGTGAGGTGCTCACGGACAATGGCAAGCAGTTTCACCGCGCAGTTCGGTCATGGCGGTGAGGCGCTGTTCGACCGGACGTCCGGTGGGCCGATCGAGTTCGAGCGGGTGGTGCCCGCCAGCGGCAATCTGGGCGTGGCGGGCAAACAGTTCTGGCTCGGGACCTCCCACGCCGAACAGGTCATCACCTTCTGGGCCGATGTGAACGTGATCCACCTGCTGGCCGGCGGCGTGCGGCTGAAGAGTCTGCGCATCCGTCGACGGCGGATCTGGCCTCCTTGTTCGCCCGGGGCGGTCGGTCGGCGGATCCTTCCCCCGCTGCCGCGGGTCGAGACCGACGCCGCCCTGGAGGTCGAGCGGACGGTGGCCAAGTACAGGATGGTCAGCCTGGGTGGGCGCCGCCTGTTGGCCGCTGGGATCCTGGCCGGACGGCGGGTCACCATCCGGATCGAGGAGAACATCCTGATGTTCATCGATCCCGACACCCACGAGCTGCTGCGCACCCGGCCCAACCCTCTGATCTGGCAGAGATGCCTGCGGCTACGAGGTGCCCGGCCCGCCGGCCCACCTCCCGTTCCCGCCCAGTCGCCGGTCACGGTGCAGCGCCGGGCCAACTCCTTCGGCGTGATCATGGTGTGCCGCCAGACCGTCTCCCTCGGCCGCCAGCACGCCGGCCAGGTCGTCACCGTGCATGTCAGCGACACCACCTTCACGATCGACCTGGACGAGGCGCCGCGCACCGTGCGGCGGACCACCGACATCCCGATCCGTAACCACAAGGCTCACCGGCCCCGCAAGGTCGACCATGTTTCCTAGATCACCTGTCGTCCATGTCCTGGGCCAGAAACGTCAGGCATCTCATGGGACTAGACAACTCGTGTACCTGACTGACCAGAAGAGCAATCGTCAAGACCTGTGGATCAAGATCTTTTAGGCGGCTATCGACGGGTCCTCAATGGCCGGT